>JABMQB010000085.1 GCA_013203525.1 Mariniphaga sp. | reverse complement strand
CTTGATTTAATATTTGTATTTTTTATTTACAATCGACTTCTCCATATTAATGGCCTATTGAAATAACTCATGCCTTACGCAAGTTTAACCGATTATACAGAAACTCAATCATAAAAAACAATCTCGTATCAGGTTAGTTATCGATCAAATATTAAAAAAAGTTACAAAAAAAAAATGACAAAATCAAAATTATTGGATAGGATCCGGGAACAAATGGAATTATGCTACATCATGCCAGGTTGTGGATTTTACACTATATATGATAAATTGTTTTCATAACTTTAATAGACAATAATATATATAATCCCCACTCTTTCCGTCATCAGTTTATCCCAGACCCTTAACAACCCAATCTCATCTCCCTCTAATTGAATGAGCCACTAACATAAATCCCATTTTTCCCGTAAATGCGGCCTGAGAAAAAAGCGGTTGAATTGACCGAAGATGTGTTGTTAGTTGAGGTAGTATGTTAGATGTGAGTAATGAGATACGAGAGGGGCATTCTGAAAATTTGTCCCTTTTTTGTGGATTGAGGTATCAGATGTCAGGTAAATGTCGTTTTTTATGAATAGTTTTTGTTTTAGTTTTGTAGAAAAGGCTTCTATGAACATTGGTATTGTAATAAAAGAAATAAGAAAACAAAAAGGATTAACCCAACTAGATTTGTCTGAAAAAACAAAAATCTCGGAAAGGACAATACAAAGAATTGAAAAAGATGCGGTTGAACCAAGTTTGTATTCTCTTAAACAAATAAGTGAAATTCTGGAAGTTGATCTCCTAAAGATAAAAAATAAGAACTCTATGACTTTTATTAATAAACTTTTAGGTATAAATTTAAAAGATAATATCATGACAACAGAAGAAAAAGTAGACATTGAGGAACGACTTAGGAAAATTGAATCACATCTTGTATCTATTGACAGAACTTATAAATGGAATAGGAAAACAGTAAAAGGTGTATTATTTGCTACCGGAATAATAACTGTTTGTATCCTGGGTGCGTGGATCATTTGGATGTTGATAAATATGTACACCACCAGTATTTAAAACTAATCTGACATAATTGTTATTCAGTGTCCTAAACCATATCCAACTCCTTTGGCTTGTCACCCATATCTTATAATTTAACCCAAAGATTATAAGATGAAAGTACACCTTCGTAAAAGGAAGATGCGTAACTCCACCAAATCAAATCCCCGTTATACCTTGTATCTGGATATTTATAAAGGAAAAAGGAACCGTCAAAGGGAATTCCTTAATATCTACCTTGAACCAAGTGACACCATCCCCGTTCGAAAGGAAAAGTTGGAATTAGCTCAAAATATTAGAGCCAAACGGATGCTTGAACTCACAAACGAAGAACATGGATTCCCTTCAAGGCAGAAGCTGAAACAGAATTTTGTAGAGTATTTCAAACTCCAAATGGATAAGAAGGAAGGAAACACCATTGTACCTTGGAAAAACACATACATCTACTTAAAGAAATATACCAAGGGAAATATCCCTTTTACCAATGTCAATAAAAAATGGCTTGAAGGTTTTACGGACTACCTACTACAATTTGTAGGTATCAGTTCAACCTACACCTATATGGGGAAAATTCGATGTGCCTTGAATGAGGCTGTAAGGGATGGGATTATCCTCAATAGCCCAGGGAAATTATTACGGCCTTTAAAAGTACCTGAGAAATCGAAAGAACATTTAACCATAGAAGAAATTCAAAAAATTGCCAATACTCCATTTTATAACGATGAAGTTAAGAAGGCATTCCTATTCAGTTGCTTTACTGGGCTTCGTTTATGCGATATTAAAAAATTAAAATGGACGGATATAAAAGAAACCTCATATAACGGCAGTGGTATTAAATATGCAATTTCAATTCAACAGAGTAAAACAAAAGTTGTTTCCAATATTCCACTTAATTGACAGTAACATAATAAAGATGTAACTTTAAGAAACCAAAAATCAGTTATGAAACATCCTACAATACACAAACTATTCGACACACTTGATAAATGGCGAACTTTCCCTGCTTATCAGTTAGAAAGAAGGGCAGACATCTTTTTTGCCATTTATTTAAAAAAAATCATTTATCACAAATTCGGTGTTGAGGTAGATCACATATTGCCAGAATTTTCTGTCCGGCTCGGCACCATTTACGGCAACAATGATAACCAATCCTACAAGATAGATTATGTGGCCGTATCCCAACAGAAAAATAAAATCTATTTCGTAGAGTTGAAAACCGATATGTCATCACGAAGGGAAAACCAAGATGACTACCTTAAATTGGCAAAAAAAGCAAACATACCTAAACTGATGGATGGTATACTAAAAATTTATGAGGCAACTAGTGCCAAAATTAAATATGAAAATTATTTGAATGAATTGGTAGATGTTGGATGGTTAAGTAATGAGAGCTACGAAAACATAAGCAACAATTATGATATTTCAATAGTGTACCTTCAACCAACTGTAGAGGATGAAGACCCAAAACAGATCATTTCATTCGATGAAGTTATAAAGGCTTTAATGAGTGAGACAGATCCAATTACTCGAAGGTTTGTAGAATCCCTGAAAAAATGGAAAACCAAACCATCTCATACAAAGGAAAGAATACGGAGCATTTAAGGAGCTAGAATTTTAAGCGAACCAATTGCAAATAAAAGACTAGCAGCTTCGAAAACAGTCCAAAACGACATCCTATTAGTTAAACTTTAACAACTAAAATAAATTAGATAATGCTTAAAGGTAGTAGTACTCTTGGCTTATGCTCCCTTTTGGACAAGACTTATTATAACAACCGATTATGATATGAGTGTTATACGGCTCGTACAAAGGCATGTGGTGCCAGAATGTACGGCAGGGATACTCTTGGCTCATACCCCCTTTGGGCTCGAGACTGACTCTAGCAACTGGTGGGGCTAAGACAGCCTGGGCTTGTACGGGAAGGGGACCCAGCCAACTTTCTAATTATGACCCAATGGCTCTATAAATTGATTTTCCATTACATATTGAACGATATAGGAAAAATATAATAACATATGTAACTTAGCCAAAACTTGTATATAACCGACAACCTGTAAAAAACAAATAAAATGGATAGAATCGTAAAAAGCTTAGTGGAGGACTTGCTTAAATCTTTAGAATTATCCTCAGAAGGAATCGAAAAGGATTTTGAAAAGTTTTCAAATTATTGCCTAGTATCTAAGGAATATAATAAATCATTCGATATTGATTTAACCGAAACAGGTTCTGGTGATGATACAGGTATTGATGGAATTGCCGTAATAGTAAATGGGCAAATTATTGAAAATAAAGAAGATATTGATTTCTTACTGACTAGCAATAATTACCTAGAATCTACATTCATATTCATTCAATCAAAAACCTCAAACAATTTTAGCAGTAAGGATATGAATAATTTTGGTTTTGGTGTTAAAGATTTCTTTTCAGAAAAGCCAAAGCTAAGGCGCAATAAAGAAATTGATAACTTTGCAGAAATTTCAAACTACTTATTAAGTAAAGCGTCAAAGTTTAGAACTAACCCAAAGTGCAAATTGTACTATGTGTCAAACGGGAATTGGAGACATGATCAGAACAACAATGCGATTATTGAAACCATAAAATCTGAATTGAATGCAATTAATCTTTTTTCAGATATACTCTACGAAGCTAT
>JABMQB010000878.1 GCA_013203525.1 Mariniphaga sp. | reverse complement strand
TCCTTATGGTGCACGTTCTTTCGAAGTTGTTTACGAATATACTTTGCAAGCAGTAAAATTTTTATTCTCAAAAGATTGTCCCTTGATAATACTGGCTTGCAATACGGCATCAGCAAAAGCATTAAGGAATATCCAACAACTCGATTTACCAAAAATTGATCCTTCTAAAAGAGTTTTAGGTGTTATCCGGCCCAGTGTAGAAAAAGTTTCAGAAATTACAAAAAATGGAAGGATTGGAGTGCTTGGAACTATTGGAACAGTTATTTCTGAATCTTATCCGGTTGAATTAAAAAAATGGTCGGATGGCAAAGTAATTAATACAGTTCAGGAAGCATGCCCAATGTGGGTACCTATTGTCGAAAATAATGAAATTGATACACCCGGAGCCGAATATTTCATCAAAAAAAATGTAAATAATATTCTGAAGAAAGATCCTAATTTAGATACTCTGATCCTTGGATGTACCCATTACCCATTATTAAAAACCCAGATTCAAAAATTTGTTCCTAAACATATTAATATCCTGGATCAAGGTACAATCATTTCTGAAAAACTAAAAGAATACCTTAACAGGCATCCTGAAATGGAATCAAGAATTTCAAATCAAGGTTCAATCCAATTTATGACAACAGAGTCTTCTGAGGTATTTGAAAATAAAGCCTCTCTTTTTTTAGGTAGAAAAGTACAGGTTCAGAAAATTCATTTCTAAATCGAAAGCAATTAAAAAACCACCTCCCAAAGGGAAAGTGGGTTCAATAAAATATCCGTTAAAAAATTTATTTACAATATTCTTTAACCACTGAATTCATAGCATCAAACTGCTCTTCCATACTGGTTAATAATTTGTATTGTGCTTTGGTACGCACCAAATTATGTTCTGGCGATTTGGTTTTATAATAATTATCACCATCAATATAATCCATTAAAAACCGGAGTACCTGTTCGTAAGTAATATATTTCGCTGAAAACGCTAAGTATTCAATCTCTTTTTCAATTAAAAATGATTTTGCTTCTTCGATATACCCTTTCGCAAATGCTTTAAAAATTTGAATATTCATCGAAACATTTTCCAGATTTGCATCGTCCTCTAAACCTGTATTTGTATACGATCGCATGGCATCTCCAAAGTCGTTTAATACTGTACTGTTTAAAACAGTATCCAAATCAATTACACAAAGTACATCTCCTTTCTTATCGAAAAGGATATTATTGATTTTTGTATCGTTATGCGTTACACGAGTTGGTAATACTCCATTTTCAACCAATTCCCAAAAGTTTAGCATTTCATTGCGACGACTCTCAACCCAGCTAATTTCTTTTGGTATTTCAGCTTTTCTTCCTACCGGATCTTTGGCCAATACTTCATCCCATTGTTTAAATCGGAAACGAATGTTGTGGAATCCGGGAAGAATGTCGGTAAGTGGTTCAGCTAAATCTGAAACAAGAGCCTGGAATTTTCCAATTCCCCTTCCCCCGGCATAAGCTAATTCCGGTGTTTCTGCATTGTCGTAAGCAATTGTCTTATCAATAAACAGGCAAACAGCCCAATATTCGTCATCTTCGTCAAGAAAATACAATTTTCCATCTTTTGCAGGAATAACAGTCATTGCCTCACGCATGGGATCGCCACCAGCTGCCTCAACTTTTGCTTTTACATGGATACAAACTTTTTGTATGTTTTCCATCATTGCAGGAATAGGCGAAAATATATTCTTGTTCTTTCTTTGAAGGATATAATTTGGCGAACTTTCGCCGGTTTTAATAATATAGGTGTCGTTTATAAAACCTTCACCCATTTGTGCCACTTCCAATATATTACCTTCAATTTGAAAGTTGCTTGCTATTTCAGTCAAATTGTTTTGCATTTGTTTATCGTTTTAGTGCCAAAGTTTTTCGGGGTAATCTCCATTTTCTATTAATGAATTCAATTTTTCAACCACGTAAGGTTTGTCTTCTTTATAGGTAACTCCAAACCAGGGCGAATCAGCTTTTAATACTTTTACAAAAGCTTTTTCTTCAGCAATTAAATCAAAAACAACGTTAGGAATATATATTTCTGATTTTGGAGTAATTATATTTTTTTTCAGGAAATTAATAAAAGATGTTTCAAGATTTTTAAATAACGAAGGTTTGAAACCCCAAAAATTCATCGATACAATTTCATCACCTGTTAAAGGCAAACGAATACCATTATCATCAGTAAAAGCTATGGCATTTCCAGATTCACCTATTTCATGTCTTTCACTGATTTTGGTCAAAATTTCTGAATCATCCGTTTCACAAATACCTCGCGAAACTGTTCCAAACTCTGATAATGTATTATTCAATTTATAACCTACCATTGAATATTCCTTTTCATTATCAGAAGAAATAAGAAATTCAGCCATTACTTTATAAGAATTGGCACCATAAAAATCATCAGCATTTATTGCGGCAAATGGTTCGTTAATAACATTTTCCCCCATCAGAATTGCATGGGCTGTGCCCCAGGGCTTTTCCCTTCCTTCAGGAACAGAAAATCCTTTTGGTAAAAATTCCAATTCCTGATAAACATATTCAACTTCGATTTTTCCTTTTAATAAATTATCGAATTTTTCTTTAAATGCCTCACCGAAACTTTCACGGATAACAAAAACTACCTTGCCGAATCCTGCTCTGATGGCATCAAAAATTGAATAATCAATGATCGCTTCGCCGCCCGGACCGATTGGTTCAACCTGTTTTAGCCCTCCAAAACGACTTCCCATTCCAGCCGCAAGAACAAATAGAGTTGGTTTCATTTACTCATATTATTAATGTGTTGTAAAAGTATTAAAAAAGATGGTTTTAATAAATTCAAACTTTTGAATAAACATCACGATTTAATCTTATTAATTTTTTATAAAAGATTGAAATAACATTCGAATAATAATTATATTTCTTGTTTGGTATTCAAAGGTTGGGCTAAAAGTGGTTATATTCGTACATTATAAACTAAACTAATTAAAATTATCATGGGAAATAGTGACTCAGCAAAAGTAAAAGGGTTTGTTCTTCCCCTTATTATTATTGGAATAATGTTTTTTGCAATTGGATTTGCACTAGGTATTAACAGTTACCTTATTCCGCTATTAAACCAAGCTTTGGATATCTCTTCTGGACAATCGTATTTGGTATTAACAGCAACATTCTCTGCGTTTCTTATTTTTGGTTATCCTGCGTCTTTTGTAATCGGAAAGATTGGATACAAAAGAACAATGGCACTTTCGTTTTTAATGTTTGCAGTAGGTTTTTATTTATTTATTCCATCTGCAAAAATGGAAAGTCTTCCTCTTTTTTTAGTAGCCTCTTTTATTAGTGGAATGGGAAATGCATTTTTGCAAGCTTCGGTAAATCCGTACATCACAATTATGGGACCAATAGAAAGTGCAGCAAAACGAATGAGTTTTATGGGTATTGCCAATAAACTGGCCTGGCCAATAGCGCCCCTATTCCTTGCATTGGTAATTGGTAAAAGTGTTACCGATGTTCAGTTATTAGATATCAATCTTCCGTTTTATATTATAATTGGAGTATTCATTTTACTGGGTGTTTTGGCAATTTTAGCTCCACTCCCTGAAGTGAAAGCAGCTGGCGAAGACGAAGATAGCGCAGAAGATTGTCCTTACGCTGCTGATAAAACTTCAATTTGGCAATTCCCTCACCTTTTGTTAGGTGTACTTGCATTATTTGTTTATGTGGGCGTTGAAACTATCTCGTTAGGTACATTAATAGATTATGCTGAAAGTATTGGTTTGGCAAATCCTGAAGTTTATGCATGGATTGCTCCAATAGGTATGGTGGTAGGATATATTTGTGGTATCATTTTTATTCCAAAATATATTAGCCAGGCACTGGCACTAAGAATTGTTTCTTCAATCGCAATTTTTGGATCGTTAATGGTCGTATTAATGCCTTCTGATATTTCAATCTATTTTATACTGTTTATGGCATTGGGATGCTCGTTAATGTGGCCTGCATTATGGCCGCTTGCTATGACTGACCTTGGAAAATTTACAAAAGCAGGGTCATCATTAATGGTAATTGCAATTGTAGGTGGAGCGTTGTTTCCAACTATTTACGGTTTCCTTAAAGATGCAGTTGGTGCCCAAGACGCATATTGGTTGGTACTTCCAGGTTTCTTGTATATTCTTTATTACGGAATTAAGGGACACAAAATCAGATAATTTTTACAAAAATATAAATAAGGAGAAAGGCTGGTCAAATAATTGATCGGCCTCTTTTCATTTAGAAAATAAGATTTATATGAAAACTTTAAAAATATTTTAAGAAAAACCTGTTTATTCGAATTCTAGTATTTCAATTACGTTAGATCCAGGCTATATTGTTATATCAGTAAAAATATATGTTATAACTTCTTTCTCCCGAATTTTAACTTCTATATTATTCCTCTTCATACCAACCTGCATACATAGAGTATGCATCGGCAATTCGCTTCACTTCACCTTCAAGTAACTTCTTATCAACGTCTTTTATTTTTTTTGCAGGAATTCCTCCGTAAACACTTCCCGATTCAACAAAAGTGCCTTTTGTTACCACAGAACCAGCTGCAATAATCGAATTACTTTCAATAATAGCATCGTCCAGTATAACAGCATTCATACCAATCATAACATTGTCTTTTAATGTGCAACCATGAACAATAGCTCCATGGGCAATGGTCACATTATTCCCGATATTAGTTGCCGATTTTTTATAGGTTGCATGAATAACCACTCCATCCTGAATATTGGTATTATTCCCGATTCTGATAGAATGAACATCACCACGAATAACAGCACTATACCAGATACTGCAATCATCACCAATTACAACATCACCTATTATTGTTGCATTTTCAGCAAGAAATGTATTCTCTCCAATTTTCGGTGTTTTCCCTAAAAGTGATTTAATTAATGCCATTATCTAAACTTGTTTTAAATTAAAGGATAAAGATATTAAAACATCGAAATAATTGTATATGTCATATACCTCGTATTAAATAATGGTTATTTTTGTTTCCGATTATTTTATAAGAAAAATATGAATCGATTCCAAACTTTTAAATTGTTATTTTTGGGGTCGTTTTTCTTTTATATTAAAAATTTTTTATGAATTTTAAATTCATTTTTAATGAAGGATGCTAAAGTAATAGAACTTGAAGAAGTTGCCATTCGGTTTTCAGGAGACTCCGGGGATGGGATGCAGCTAACTGGTACATTATTTTCAGATGCTACGGCATTGTTGGGAAATGATTTATCAACCTTCCCTGATTTTCCCTCTGAGATAAGGGCACCTTTAGGGACTGTAGGAGGCGTTTCAGGTTTCCAGGTACAATTTGGCCACAAACAGGTAAATACTCCCGGTGATTTTGCACATGTACTGGTTGCTATGAATCCGGCAGCTATTAAAGCTAATGCAAAGTTTATGAATCCAGGAGGTACTATAATTTACGATTCTGATTCGATTACTGAAAAAAATCTGAGTAAGGCGAATTTTAAAACCGACGATCCTTTTGCTGAATGTGATCTTGAGGATTATTTTAAAATCCCAGTTCCAATTTCAAGCTTAACAAAGGAAAGTTTAAAAGATTTTGGGTTGGATAACAAAAGTATCCTTAGAAGTAAAAACATGTTTGCCCTGGGATTGGTTTGCTGGATGTTTAACCGCCCATTAGACTACATCGATGAATTCATCAATAAAAAATTTGCTAAAAAATCAGTTGTTGTTAAATCAAATATTAAGGTTTTACACGATGGATTTAATTATGGGATGACTCTGCAACATATGACTCCCAGCTATATAGTCAATCCTGCAGATATTGAACCAGGTATCTACAGAAATGTAAATGGGAATTATGCCACAGCCTGGGGATTACTGGCTGCTGCTGAAAAATCGGGGCTTGAGTTGTTTTTAGGTTCTTACCCAATTACTCCTGCTACTGATATATTGTCAGCAATTTCAGAAAGAAAAGATTTAGGAGCTAAAACATTTCAGGCTGAAGATGAAATTGCCGGAATCTCGTCAGCTATTGGAG
>JABMQB010000877.1 GCA_013203525.1 Mariniphaga sp. | reverse complement strand
GGGTAATTACTACATTAGAAGAAAAAAAAGATTTGCTTTCATCATTGGGAATTGACCATCTGATTGTTTATCCATTTACCAAAGAATTCTCGAAATTGCCCTATCCTGATTTTGTAAGAAAAATATTAGTTGAAAAAATACAGACTCGTTATTTAGTTGTTGGATACGATCATCGGTTTGGGAAAAACAGGGAAGGTGGATTTGAGTATCTTACTGATTGTGCTAAAAATTATGGTTTTGAAATTGAAAAACTGGATGCCCTTCTTTTAAACGATATTAATATTAGCTCATCAAAAATAAGGCAGGCACTTGATAATGGAAGCATTGAAACTGCTAATAATTACCTTGGATATTATTTTACACTTAACGGTAAAGTTATTGAAGGAAGAAAACTGGGCAGAAAAATAGGATTCCCCACCGCTAATATTGAATCTTCCGATATACATAAAATTATACCGGGTTACGGAGTTTATGCAGTGAAAATAAAAATTGATAATAAAGTATACAAGGGAATGCTTAATATTGGTTCACGTCCCACGTTTAACCATAATGCAGATAACCGCAGTATTGAAGTAAATATTTTTGATTTTAACAAAAATATCTATGGAAAGTACATTTCGCTTCAATTTGTAAAACGAATTAGAGAAGAACAAAAATTCAATAATCCCGAGGATCTAATTACCCAGTTATTTAAAGATCAGGAATCAGCAATCAGATATTTAAACAGTTAAATAGTTACTTTTTTTCAAGAATACAACTAACGGGGAGATGGTCAGAATAATGAATATTTTCCTCTTTAAAATTAAATGAATTATAATCCTGACTATGTAAAATAAAATCGATTCTGTAAGAAGGCAGTTTTCCTACATATGTTTGCCCTGTTCCACTCCCTGATTCCACGAAAGCATCTTTCAAATCGCCCTTAACTTTATGATAAGTATATGAAAATGGGGTATCATTAAAATCTCCGCAAACTAAAACAGGATATGGCGACCAGTTAATATTCTCTCTAATAATCCGGGCCTGTTCAGCCCTCTTAATTAAAGCCCTTTTAAACTTACCGCCCATTTCTTTTACCTCTTTTATGTCTGACGATTCATTTAAACTTCGTGATTCGAGCACTGAATATTCATCAGGACTAATTTGAAATGATTGCAGGTGCAAATTAAAAATTCGCATTGTATCTGAATCGATAACCACATCGGTGAAAATTGCCATATTACCTGAATTCGCAAACCGTATTTCTCCCATATTAATTATTGGGTATCTTGTCATAGTTACCATACCTCTTGAATAACCGTTTCGTGCATATTGATAGTGATTAATAAATTCAAATTCATTAACCAATTTGGGTAAATTAAAAATCTGGTTAGTCCGCAATCTTGCTTCCTGAAGGCAGATTATATCAGGTGTTTTTTGTAGAAAAAAAGCAATTATACTATCAGCAGTTTGTTTAGCAACATCATTACCTAACTCTTCAAAATGCCTGACATTATATGAAACAACTTCTATTCCCTCTAAATCATTCACTTTGCCTCCCAACTGGACATATTTTTTAATATATCCCCAACCAAACAATATTACTAACAACGAAACAATTAAATATTTGGGTTTAAAAAAACTCCAAAAAAACACAAATCCTACATTGATCCAAAGAAATACAGGATATAACAATCCAAAAACAGAAGAAATCCAAATGCTATCGGAAGGAACATATACCGATAAATATGAAACTAAAAGGAAAACTGCTGAAAGCAGGTTAATCCATAAAAATATTTTTAATAAAACTTTCTTCAAAATATATTTTATCTATAAATCCTATTGTAGCAAAATAACGATTAATCTTTATCCAATATAGGTTTTTTAATGAAGATTTTAATTCCTGAAATGACAATTTTACTCAATTACCAATTTCTATTTCACTAATATTTCTTAAATCATTTAATGTTCTATTTACAAATTCAGATAAAATTCAACATAAGTGCCTACAATTAAATCTAATACATTTTTCGTATATTTAGTAAAAAGTGTAACGAAATGAGTGAACCTTCTAAGTCAAAAGAACAGCTTTTAAAAGAGATTGAACATTTAAAGGCCAAAGTTGCTAAACAGGAGAAATCTGAAACAAAGCGCAAACAGGTCGAAGAAAGTAAAAATCCACGCCCAAAGGACGTGGCTTTAGGATAACCCCTATAAGGGGATAAAAATACCTTTACCCTCACAAAGGGTAAAAGCGTGTTGTTT
>JABMQB010000876.1 GCA_013203525.1 Mariniphaga sp. | reverse complement strand
GAAGTTATTTCCCCGGAAAAAACTGAGCCGATTCCCGAAGGATCTGTAACACATGATCCACATGGTAAGTTACAAAAGGAAAATATTGAAAAGGCAGATCGGAAAATAACACCACCCAAAAAAGAAACTAAAATTACAGGGCAAAAATCTGCTTACAAAGAAAGTTCTGAAATTGAAAAATTTATTGGTGAAAATTTGATAAATAAAATTGGTATTGCTGTATTGATTATTGGTGTGTCGATTGGTGCAAAGTATGCAATCGATAATAACATGATTTCTCCGTTAATGCGCATCATACTTGGTTATTTAATTGGATTTGGATTGATTGGTTTTGCAGTGCGGTTAAAGAAAGAATATAGAAATTTCAGTGCTGTACTTTTTAGTGGTGCAATGGCAATTACGTATTTTATTACATATGCAGCGTACAGCTATTATAATTTTTATCCTCAATTGCTGGCTGTTACATTAATGGTTTTAATAACGATTTGTACAGTAGCATTGGCATTGTATTATAAACGGCAGGTAATTGCACATTTTGGGCTTGTGGGTGCCTATGTAATCCCTTTTCTTTTACGTGAGCCTTTTGATCAGGCAGCAGTACTTTTTTCATATATGGTTTTAATCAATGTGGGAATTCTGTTTCTCTCGTTTAAAAAACAATGGAAATTGTTGAATTACTTAGCATTTGCTGCGACATGGATAATTTTTATTTCGTGGTTTGGTTCAGATAACTACGTGAATGGAAATTTGAGATTATGCCTTATCTTCCTTAGCCTGTTTTTTATCACGTTTCATATTATTTTTTTAGCTTTTAAATTAATAGTAAAAGAAAAACTGAGGTCTGATGATATTGTTGTAATTCTTTTAAATTCTGCTTTTTTCTATTTTGTTGGTTTTGTGGCGCTCGATGTAACTGAGACTGGTAACAATTTCCTGGGATTGTTTACACTAATTAATGCATTAATTCATTCTATTTCGGGCTATCTTATATTACGCTCAAATTTGAAGGATAAAAATTTATTTAGGTTAACCATAGGGATGGTTTTAGTATTTATCACTATTGCTATACCTATTCAATTTAAAGATGAGGTAGTTACAGTTTTATGGGCTATCGAAGCTGTAATAATGTTTTGGTTTGGAAGGACAAAAAAGGATCTATTTTATGAGAGAATTTCTTATTTGATAATATTTTTAACTTTTCTTGGTACCATTGCAATATGGCCATTGAATTATCAAATAAGTAGTGGTAAATTAATTGAATTTTTTTATACTCCTTTTTTAAATTTTACTTTTCTGACAGCGGTATTTGTATTACTATCGTTTGGTTTAATATATGTAATTGGGAAAAAATATCCCGGTAATAATAGCAGTCAGGATGGGATTTTCCTTTTGTATAAATATTTATTCCCAGCCATTCTGGTATTTGTATCATTTTTTACAATATTTATTGAGATTTCAATTTATTGGCAAAATGCAAAGTTTTTATCAGATTTTGATATTAACGGTTATCTGAAAGAAACAGAAAGGATTATAATAACGCATTCGGATATTGCCCGGTTTAAAACCCTGTGGCTTGTCATTTACACAATGTTATTTTGTTCGATACTTTCATTTGTTAATTTCAAGTGGATTAAAAACAGGCAATTCGATTTATTTAATATTGGATTAAATGTAGTTGCTATTTTAGTATTTCTTTTTCCAGGCTTATATTATCTAAATGAAATTCGTGATAGTTATTTAAATTCACTAATACCATCGGGTTTTATTGAAACAGCATATTATTTTGGGATAAGGTATATTTCATACGGTTTCTTTGCACTCCTTTTTTATGCAACCTATCGGTACATTGTAAGTGGTTATTTGCAAGTTGATTTAATGCAGGTTTTTGAAATAGTTGTGGCATTTACTATTGTTTGGCTTTGCAGCAGCGAACTGGTTAACTGGATGGATATATCCGGTTCTGCCCAATCATATAAACTTGGATTGAGTATTTTATGGGGAATAAGCTCATTAATCCTGATAATTTATGGAATCTTAAAAAAGAAAAAACATCTTCGAATAACGGCAATCTCTATTTTTGGTATTACACTTATGAAATTATTCTTTTATGATATTGCTCATCTTGAGACTATTTCAAAAACCATCGTTTTTGTTTCGCTAGGAAGTTTATTACTAATAATTTCATTTTTATATAAT
>JABMQB010000875.1 GCA_013203525.1 Mariniphaga sp. | reverse complement strand
TTTCTGATTCAAGTGAATCAAGGTTTTGAAAAATATCAGCTAATAATAAATGAGAATCAAAATACATACTATCAGATTCGAGTGCACGTTCGGCAAAATTAGCAGCCATAGTGTATTCACCACTTATATATGCATTTTTTGCTTTTTCAAAAAACCTTAATGCTTTTTTTGAGGATTGAGAAAAACCAACCTGAAAAACAAATAATAATAAAACCAGCAACCATTTCATAATTTATCAATTCAAATATCACTTGCGTATTTATGCAAATTGAATTTTCCAATCAATTTGAAATAAAGCGAAACAATTTTCATGAAATTGCGTCATGTATAAAAGTATGTGTAAAACATTAAAATAATAATTGTCATTGCGTTTTTTTATTTTTTTTCTTATTTTGACATCATTATTCTAAACGAAAAGTTATTATCTAATTATACATAAATTAATAATTTATCTACACGTAAAATGAAATCAAAAGGTAACCCAAAGAAAAATATGTCGCCGGAAAGTGACAGATTCGACCGGAAGAGTGCCAGCACCAATTCACTACACAAGGACAGAAGCTCAAAACACAAATTATCGATTTACGATGAATTTGATGATGAAGAAAATTGGAAAGATTTAAATTATAACTCCGAAGAAATGGATGATACATTCGATGATTAAATTCTGATTTTATAACCCAGACACTTTAAAAATTGATATTTTATTTAATATCAATAGTTTATATATTGGAAAAATCAGTAAAATAGCAATACACCTCATCGTAAGATTTTGTTTCCATAAGAGCTGCACGAATTTGTGCTGCCCCGGGGAAATTATTAAGGTAAATTTTGTAAAACCTTTTCAGGATATTAAAGTTTTTCTGCCCTGCCCACATTTTTTCAAATAGCCTGGTATGAAATAGCAATTGAGTAATTCTTTCTTCTTTTGAAATGATTTTCATTTCAGGATTAAACATCCATGGATTATAAAAAATCCCCCGGCCCACCATAACTCCATTAACTCCGGTTTGCTCAATTCGCTGTTTTGCTATTTCCATTGAAAAAACATCGCCATTACCATGAATCGGAATATCCTTCCCTGATTCATTCCTGATTTGAACTGCCCTCGCAATTTCTTCCCAGTTTGCTTCACCATCCGATTGCATACTCTGAGTACGGCCATGCAGGATAATAGCTGCCGGATCTGACTCCAATAATCTACCAATCCATTCTTGCGTTTGATGTGATGAAAGACCGGTACGGGTTTTAACACTTACCGGAAGGCTTGTCCCTTCTTTTGTTGCCTGAATAATTTCCCTCGCCAAATCAGGTTGGTTTATCAATGCACTGCAAGCTCCTTGTTTTACAATCTTTTTTACAGGGCATCCCATATTAATATCGAGCCCATCAAATTCATAATTCTTGGTAATCCATGTTGAAATCCGATTAAAAATCTCCGGTGTTTTTCCCCAAATCTGAGCAACCAGTTTTACGCCTTTCTCTTTCAGCAGCTTTCTTTCCGATGCACTAACAATAAGCCGTTCACCAACTCTTTCACGGCCAACCGGGTGGTTCAATCCCTCAACATTACAAAACTCGGTAAATACAATATGCAATTTATCAGGGCTGGAAAGCCGAAGTACCAATTCACGAAAAATTGTATCGGTAACATCTTCCATCGGTGCCAGCGAATATAAAGGAATCTTATTTTCTATCCAGAAATTAGTCATGGTATTTTTCCGATTTGCAATATTACATAAAAGAATGTTCCCTTTAAAATATTCAATTTTTACAAGCAATTATTGAAATTACATCTATATAATAAATAGCACCAATAATTACATATTAGAAAACAATGAAACATGTATATTTGCTCAAAACCAATTTTCATGAAAAACTTAACTTCACTCTTGCTTCTTCTTTTATCGGTTTATTATTTAAATGCTCAACAATTAAGTGAGATAGATATAAAAATTACTGAATACCCCAAAACATTTACAGATGTTAAAGACCTTGCCAATCTGATAAATACTGATTTTGACACGGATGAAAAAAAAGCCAGAGCCATATATTCATGGATAGCTTTGAATGTTAAGTACGATATAAAAGCTCAGTTTTCAAAAAAAAGAAAAAAAAGGATAAAATATAAAAACCAGCTTGACAGGGCTTTGAAACTTAGAAAACAAAGTTTAGCAAAAATAAATAAAGCATTGCATGAAAATAAAGCTACCAGTGAAGGATATGCCAACCTTTTTAAAGAATTATGTGATTTATCAGGGCTTTATTGCTACACAATTAAGGGTACCGGTAAAATCAGGACATTTGATATTGGAAAACAGCCACGGGTTTTAAATCACTCATGGAATGTTGTTCAGATAAATAAAAAATGGTTTTTTATTGATGCAACTCTTGGAGCAGGCTCAGTTGATTATGTTGAAAAAAAATAC
>JABMQB010000874.1 GCA_013203525.1 Mariniphaga sp. | reverse complement strand
AATCTTAGAAATATTTCGATAAAGATAATTCAAAATAACATTATTCTCAAATTATTACTACATTTTCTTTGTGCGATGGCAAAAAAACAACTCTTTTAAAAATTTTGGAAGAGGGTCGGCTTGTGGGATTTTTAAATGTGTTGTTTGTGGGAGGGCACTATGACTTTTTTTATCCCTGCCTTTACAGCTGCACCCTTTCCAATTTTTTCAATACTTGTTGCAGAATAAGGCATCCCGGGTTTGTACCCTTCGAAAAGATACGTTTTTGGGCGGTAGTATTTATAATATTCACGTAGTTGTTGAATTAAAACCGCTGAGGCAGGTACCTCCCTCGATTTATTGCCT
The DNA here is from genome assembly GCA_013203525.1 of Mariniphaga sp. Lineage (GTDB taxonomy): Bacteria > Bacteroidota > Bacteroidia > Bacteroidales > Prolixibacteraceae > JABMQB01. The sequence continues at coordinate 4,759 of JABMQB010000874.1, read as the reverse complement.
TTGCCCTTTATAACCCTTATAATATTCCTTGGCGGGTCAGTATGTTTTAATGTTAAGTTTAGTAGCTCAGCCCTATGCAACCCGGTTGCATAAGCAAGGGTTAAAATCATCCTGTGTTTTATGTTTTTTGGAGTATTTTCCATGCACTGATTAATTGGTTGATGGTAGATGTAGAAACCTGCCGGGAATGGATTAAATGGTAGGCAAAAGATTTTACCTGTTCCCTGCTGATTTTGTCAGGGGGGATTTTGTAATACTTTGATAACTGGGCAATGGAAGCAATGTAACTACTAACTGTACGTTCACTGTAATTGCGGATACGCATCTCCTCACGTAATGTTTTTTTTCATTTTAGTATATATTTTAGTGTAAGAGGGGAAACGGAAATCCGTGGAAAAAGGTTAGCGCCGATAGGTGGTTTCGTTCAACGTATGTGTATATTCATTGAATTTATTTCCTTTATATCGTTCATTGAACAATACATACCATATTGGAATGTATTGTGCCACTAATGTAATTTCACTTATCATAATAAATCAATGATCCTTTTTCTTGAAATCCGGGGGTCCTTTCTTCATTTTTGTAGTCTCTTTCTTAGTGTACGGCCGGTTTCAATTAAGGGTACAATTTAACAATAATTGAGGAGAAGAACAACATAGCAAAAACCAAATCTCAAAACACAAATCTCACTACTCATTACTCACTCACCACCATTCTTCGTGTTTTAACCGGGCTGTGGTTTATATGCATGGTATAAATAAATATCCCATTTGATAAATCTCCTGTATTAAACTCAGTTTTATAAGTGCCAGCTTCCTGATTCTGATTTACCAGTGATTTTATCTGCTTACCCATCATATCGTAAACTGTTATTTGTACAAAACCCCTTTCAGAAAGTGAGTAGGGGATAATGGTTGTACCACTAAACGGATTGGGGTAGTTCTGGTACAATATATTATTATCGGTAAATAAAATTTTATCACTGCTTTCGGGTATTGAGTTTGTTTTTCCGGGTGTGCCATTTATAAATTCGTAAGCTGCCCAGTTTTCGGGCATATCATTATCAAGGCCTGTATCTTTTAGTTCGAGAGTTGGCCCCGAACCATCGGCAAGTACCGGCCAGGGCGTTGAATCGCCATAATTAACAGAATCGACCAATATGTTATCGTGGGCATATAACCTGATTACTTCGCCACCATTACTGAGTTTAAATCCGAGGTTGCCAATCCGGTTGGTTACATCGGTGTACAAGTTGTCAAAATCAGTTGTGTTTTCGCAAATAACTATGTAGTTGTTTGCTTCGAGAGTAAATCCATCGGGGAAAAAGAATGAGTTGCTATCATCCGAATCTTTTAAATACCAACCTGATAAATCTACTGTTTCGGTGTGGCGGTTGTATAGTTCAATCCAGTCGCCGGGATTAAAATCGGGAGATGAATTATAATTTATTTCATTGATAATAACCAGAGGGCCCTCCAGATTGTAAGCTTCAAAATGAGCAGTTAGTTGCATATCTCCATTCAAGGTAATCTCTATTTCCTGAGTAGTTAATGTTTCCGAACCACTTGCTGTTGTGGCAATCCAGTGCGAAAAACTATATCCATACGAAGGGGTGGCAGTTAATTTGATGGGAACGCCGCTAAAGTAATTTCCATTGTAATTGTTTCCTGGAATGGTGCGGTTGTAGAGCTTGATTAATCCACCTTCAGCAAGGTTTTTATTAATTGATAGATTATCGGTTGTATCGAGGCTAAACTGATCTATTAAATGCTGGATAGCAATTGGTGGCCGTTCAAGCGAGAAAATACGCATAGTATCGACATTACTTTCCCAAAGTTCAAAATTCTCGAAGGTTGGTTTTTGCCATGTTTCCTGGCTGTCCGGGTCTTTCTGTCCTCCCCAGCGTTCGCTGTGCCTCGGTATTTCGGGAGCCATCATTGCAGCAAAACTATCGATGTGATGGATAAGGCGTTCGGATTGAAAGGTGGTACTTAAATGGTAGGCATACAACTGAATAAATTGATTTTTAAAACCATCGTTTTCAAGTAAACTTCTTAAAAGTAATGTCGACCATTGTGGATTTGGCCATCCGGTCCCGTTTGGTTCGGTGGCTAGCGCCAATGTGTTAACATCTAACCTCCAGTATTGAAAACATTGGTCGCGGTCGTAATTAATCCAACGCCATTTGCTATGTTTTTCATCATCTGCATTCCAGAATTTTATATTATTCCCGGGCCAGTCGACTTCACCCAGGTAGATATTGGCCAGTTCGTATTCAATAAATTGCTCAACATCTATTTGAGTCTGGATATATGAATAATTATCATCATCGACCATATCATTATAACGCACAAAATTTATCATATCGTTGTATGAATTGTTATTTCCATACACTTCCCAGGCATTTCCTGTCAGGATATTTAAATCATCGGTGTCAACTCCAAAATTATCTACAAAGTAATGTTCATTAATTTTTTCGCGTAGGTTGTGAATTCCCCAATATTCCCCATTAATAAAAACTACTGTTGGGCGGAAAGCCTGGTAATCCATATCCATATATTCAGTTACAACTTCCTGTGTTAAAGGATCGCGCAAAAAAGTACCTACCTGGTCGTCGGCAGAACTTCGTAACAGAAAAGCTTCAAAGTCGTTTATCTCTTTTTCGGGAAATAGTTGGTATTGAAAAGAGCCTTTTCCGTAAATACTTCGGGCGTATAATGCAAATGACTTTTGGGGGAATCGTGTACGTGAACATCCTCCAAAAATTTTTATCCCTGCTCCCTGATTAAATGCCAACTCGCCATTCGGTTCGTAAAATTCAATATTTACAGGCCGTTCCCAATCCTGATTAACATTTCGGATTAAATTATCGCAATCGCCCCGGCGGCCATTGGTGCCGGTAACATAAATTCCCGTTTCATTGCTGAATAAATTACCCGGATCGGTTACCAGCGAGATAAATGGCATATTTATTTCTTCATCAATAAAATAGGTTTGTGTATTTTCTTTGCCTGGGATGTAGCTTTCATTAATTATAATTGCTCGTATTGCAACTGTTGAATTCAGTGTTAATGGCTCAGTATAAAGTTCTGAATTTGCTAAAGGATCTGTACCATCGGTGGTGAATATATTTTATCGGTAGCTGATTGCGCAGTTATTGTCAGGGTTTGTGTTCCGTTATAAAAACCTCCTGAAATTGAAAATTGAGGTTTTTCCGGGAGTTCTAAAAAATCAGGAACATTTTTTTCTCCGGGTGTTGAAACAACCTGAAACCCCCATTGATTTGGATCGTTCACAGCCCTTCCGTAGGATATATCTGCAACTTGCTCAAAAAATGTTAGTGAATCAATTACAGCTCCACTGGCATTATATAAACCTATAAATTCTCCACCAGCATCAAGCTTAAAATTGGTGTGCAAAAATGAACCTGGTAAACCAAGAATTTCATTTTTGTATGGAATACCATTGTACGATGAATATCCAAGGCTCAGAAAAGGGATTAACGACATATCTGAAGATCCGGCGCTTACATTATGGATTTCAACTGCAAGGACATTTGTACCTTCAGTAAGAAAACTGCTTATATCATAGATCTCATATTCTTCGGGTAATCCACCACTGTACATTCTGGCTTCCCTGTCGACAATTGCACTGGCATTCCAATTTACCGGGGTGCCCGGGGTACCAATATTTGCCCTGGCTATTTCCATTCCATTTATATAAGCAATAAAAGCATCATCGTAATCGACATGAAAAATAGCCCTTGTTATACTGGCAAGGTTTTCAATTGTAAATTCTTTTCGTGTATAAACTGAAATGGTTCTGTTTGCAATATTTGTATTATCATCTGAATCGCCATATCCAAAGCCACTATTTCCCGAACTCCAGGCGCTATCATCATATTCAAGATTGATCCATCCCGATATATTGGCATTGGGAATTTTATATCTCCAGGTATCGCCCTGGTTAACAACAGTTTTCCATGTAATAGGTAATGATTTTAAATCCTTGCCGGAAGCAAAAACAGTAAGGTAACTTTGAGCCGGCATAATGTAAGCAGGAAAGCTCCATTTAGTACTATCATTTTTATTATCGGTTATAAAATAGCCGTCAAGATTGAGTTCAGTTATACTGCTGTTATATAACTCGATCCAATCTGAAAATTCAGAAAAATCATCCTTTATTCCTCTGGTATTTGATGCTTTAAATTCATTAATATATAGTTCAGAATTTTGGGCTTTTAAAGCTGTGGAGATTAGAAATAGGACAACAAAAGCAAGTAATACTTTTAGCCTGGAATAAGTAGTGGTCATTTTTCTAGGTTTAGTAAAGGTAATTGCCCGGTTTAATATAAAAGCAATTAAATATTATGATTCCGGTTTATATTAGTTTAGTTTAAAATTGTTTCGCAGGACTAATCTACAAGATTAATAGGTAAATTCAACAAGGCTAATGCATTTATTTAGTTGATTAATACATATATATTAGTTAATAATTGCCTGGATGAATGATCTAAACAAGTATTGAATTATTTGTGGTACTCCGGTTTAGTATTTCTAAAGGTTAGTTTGGTAAAATCGTATTTATTGAACGTAAGAGATAATCAGTTCCAATACCACTTGTTAAAAGTCTTTCTTTTTTATTGTTTAGGAATTGTCAATAAATAAAGTTTACAAATTAGGTGAAATTATATAATTCCATTCGCCATGAAAACCATTCCTTACTATATTTAGGTTTTGCTTTTCTTGCTCTGTTACTT
>JABMQB010000873.1 GCA_013203525.1 Mariniphaga sp. | reverse complement strand
ATATGATGAAGGGTCAAAAGCACTGTTTGTCCATTCTGCCACGTTACCAGCCATGTCATAAATTCCCCAATCATTTGAAGGATAATGGGCAACTATTACAGTTCGCAAGCCACCATCATCAATATAGTTACCTTTAAGTGGTTTGAAATTTGCCAAGAAACAGCCTTTTTCATTCCTTGTATAAGGACCTCCCCATGGAAACGGACTTAAACCATAACCTCCGCGTGCTGCCCATTCCCATTCAGCTTCGGTAGGCAATCGAAATTCGGCAAAACTGGTTCCTCCCTTTTCCCCTCTCAGATAACTATTTATCATTTCTGTTCTCCAAACACAGAATGCTTTTGCCTGCCTCCAATTAATACCTACTACAGGATAATTATCATAAGCAGGATGCCAAAAATATTTTTCTGTCATTGGGTCGTTAAATGAGTAAGTATAATCATGTATCCAAGATAATGTATCCGGATAAACGTTTATCACTTCTTTTCTAACATAAACCGATCTGTCTCTTAAACCTTGAGGGCGGTTTGCTAAACTTGCATTCTCGAAATTTGCTTCCTGTGTAAAATCTTTAACAGCAGCTGCGTGTAAGTCAACCCAGTAATATTCGTAATTCAATTTTCTGGTATCAACTTCTTTTCTTCTGAAATATCTTTCATGTTCGGGTAAATACATATCTTCAAGAACATCTCTTACATCCTGTTCATCGCTTTGCCAGTCAATATCTTCGCCCCAGTTTAGATATGGAGGGTCGTATAGTTCACCTGTTTTTTTATTTTCTTCAATTAAATAATCATCTGGATTGAGTTCGCCAAGTAGAGTGCGGGCAATAGAATCTCTTACCCAATAAACAAATTGCCTGTATTCATTATTGGTAATTTCAGTCTCATCCATAAAAAAGGCTGATACTGAAATTGTTTTCGGTTCATGAAGTTGTGAATAAGAAATATCCTGATCACTAACACCCATTGTATAGCTTCCCTGAGGGATAAATATCATACCATATGGATCAGGTTGATAAAATGGTTTTGATTTTCTGTTCACTCCAACAAGTTCTCCATTTCCTGAATTGCTGCAACTACCCAGAAAGATTATTATTACTAAATAAATAATTAGTTTTTTCATGTTCTTTAAATTTAATTGTCAAACTAACGGTAATTACAAATATTTATTATTTTGGGGATTCAAAATTAAAAAAAATCTGATTAAAAAAAATTAATGAACTAATTAATTACAAAAATCTTGTATTTTTATATCTTTTCCTCGCTTTTTCTACTTCAATTTTAAAGCAATAACCCAATAAAACTTCATGGCTACCATTCATTCCGATTGATGAAAGTGGAATATCATAAGCATAACCTATGCGGAAATTCTTATATCTCATTCCAAGTAAAATCGAAACAGCGTCCTGTACTCTGTAACTAACGCCTCCCCAAAACTTATTATTGTATTTTACAAGAGCATTTATATCGTATTGTGTTGATGAACCGTCGGTTTTTATAAAAATTGATGGGTCAATTTGGAAAGAAGGATTATTTGGCAAAGTAAATTCATAACCTGCAGTGAAATAAAAAGTTCTTTTTAAAGAGTAATTAAAATCATTTTCAAACTTCCACTTTGACTGAGCTAAGTTATTTGATGATATACCAATATAGTATGAATCAGGGACTCTATAAAACAGCCCCAATGCAAAATCAATAAGCATTGAACTTCCATTGCTCTGGAGAGATTTTATTACAGGATCTTCCATGTTAATTGCAATATATTTAGAAGCATCAATTGATTTGTTCAAAAAGATGATTTGAGCACCAATCCCCAATACACCCCTTCCCAAATCGCGATGATATGAATATCCAACATTAAATCCCACATTTTTTTGAAAACCTATTTTATCCTGAATAACCGATACTCCGACTCCTCCATGTAACATTCTGATTGGTGTATCAAATGTAATCAGAAATGTTTCGGGGGCAACTTTATTACCTTCGCTATCTTTAAAACCAACCCATTGTTGTCTTACTAATCCGGTTACACACATTGCTCCACTTATTCCTGCATAGCCCGGGTTTACAGCCATATTAGTAAACATATTCTGAGTAAATTGAGGCATTTGTTGTGCGATGCTCATATTGCCAATAAACAATGAAAATATAATTACAATTATGTGTTTTCTCAAATTCATTAAATAAGCATATAATATGTTTATAAGAAGGGCTAAAATAATAAAAAATGTTTTATTAAAGATAAAAGT
>JABMQB010000872.1 GCA_013203525.1 Mariniphaga sp. | reverse complement strand
CTTTGGCCTGCTCAATCTTGGCCATTGTTCCTTCTATCCGGGCCTTGGCTTCATCCAGTTTAGTCTTTAGATTGTCACAGTTGCTTTGTTTCTTATCAAGTTTTGATTTTGCCTCCTCCACCTTGGCTTTGGCTTGTTCCACAGCATCATTATCCTTTTTTAGCTTAGCATCCTCCAATTCTTTCTTTGATACTTGATACTCCTGCTGCAATTTATCAGTCTCACGCTGACAATTAAGAAGTTCAACTTTGAGCAAATCATTGGCTTTCATAAGACCTTCTTTCACTGTTTCTAGGTTGTTCAGTTTATAAAAAGCAACTGAAGATATGATGTTTTCTGCATCGCCGAGGCCTTTGCTTTTAAGTAGCTCTCGGGCATCAAAATGTATCCTGAAGTTTTTGATGCTTTGTCTGTAATCCCGTTCCATGGAGGTGATGAAAAAAGTTGCCGAAATAGGGATATCATACACCGAAAGAGTCATCTGCAGGTCGTTCCTGAAGAAGGATGGCGGTATCTCCGATCCTATCCCCTGCATATTGGAATACTGCCCCACAAGTGTGTTAGAGCCATGGAACTGGACAGGGGATGGTTTTTCATCCTGTGCCTGAACCACATTGGCAAAAAGTAATGGAATAAAGAAAATTATAAATGCAATACAATATTTCATAATCTTTTTAATAAGGAAATGGGATATGATTTAGCAAAAGTTATCTGTTTTGTTTTTTTATTCTTATATCTTTTGGTTTAATGATTTCTTTTGGGATTGTGTCATTCCTTTCTGTTTCTTTTTCCATAAGGATAACCTTACCACCTGGGGGAACTCCACCACCAGGGCTTCCGTCCCAATTTTGAGTAATTGTATAACATATCAAAGTATCACAGGTCAGGCAAGTTGTGTCTGTAAAAGTCCATCTGATACAGAAATTAATTGTGTCAACGCAACATTGATTTTGAGATACTTTAGGAAATATGACCCGAAAATAAACTTCTTCGTTATCTAAAGGCGGTCTTGAAATATATTGACGATTATTCATATTATTCCAAATAAACTCGCGTGGATTTGTGTTGTAATTCCATCCCCCGTTATAATGTGTCATCACTGGATCTATCCAGGAGGAACCGGAAGGAGGATCCCAATTGATTTGTGAAGTCTGGTATGGCCCGGGATTACCAGTTGGCACCATACTTCCGAAAAATAAATTTTTCGATACACATCTTTCACAACCTGGCTGCTTGTTCATATAGAAATTAACCATGGCTGCTTTAATCTCAATAATAGGATTAGGATCGGCGGATAGGTTTGCTTGCACAAACCAATTTTGACCCATCTGTACTACAGAGGATTGAATAGCAATATTAAAACTGTCACAGCAATTATCACATCCCGGAGTTGTATCACAGTAAACTGTGCAGAAATTATCATATCCTACTATTTCTGCAGGGACGCAAGAATATTCTTCAGGCAATTGTATTGATGTTATATTTTGTATTAATAAGTCCCAATCATTACAAGTACCACTATTATCCATTTCCCAATATCCCATTGCATTGCTTGGTAAGGATCCACTTTGACAATAGTCAATTGGAGCGCATATATGGTGCCAACCTGGATTAACACCACCATCTTCACTGATTGAAAAGTTGGTTCTGAAGGTCGCTGATAAATTAATACCAGCTGCTCTTATTATTATCCAGGGTTTAATTTCTAAATGTCCTAAAGCACATGGATACCATTGGAATGGACATTGGTAATATTGTGAACAAGGATCTATTCCATCATTAAATATTCTTGTATCATAACAAAATTCACAGCAACCATCTGCAATTAGAGCACTCCAATCACCCAAATATTCCGACTTCATCGCCCAAAGAGTTGATCCACCCGGTTGATCACTACCTCTTAAATAATAATCGTTTGCTCCATTAATGGAACCTGTGTTACTTGCAGTTATAGCCGCATGTACTCCAGCCCAGCCTGAAATATCTTGATCGTTAAAATCGGTACAAAAGCAAGACTCCGGCGGTGTTGGTGTCGTTGTAATACAAATATTGTGAGGTCCATAAGCCCAGGTGGTTGGTGGATAAGGAACATTTTCTATATATACGCCGTAAGTGCATTTATTAGGTAAAGTTGTCGGTATTGTCCAGTTATAAGAGCCGCTATTAGGAATGTTGGAAGCAATAGTAAAGACAACTTGGCCACTGGGGGGATATAATGAATAATCAATCAACTTGAGATTGACATTATCATTGGATGTGGGTGTCCATGTGATATTCATAGTTCCAGGAACATTCCATGTGGAACCGGCTGCTGGAGTAATGAAAGTATATGGTGGAGGTTGTAAACTATTAATCTCAGGATTCAATTCAATTTTTAATTTTGGTAAAAAGTCAGGCAGTGTTGTTGAATTCTCAGAAGATGAATTTATTTTTCCTTCGTCTTTTTCTGCTGTAATAGAAAGAGTTTCATAATAATTATCCAAATTACCTGCATTTGGTCCATGTGGATAAAGTCCATCTCCTGATTGCTGTCCGACAAAACATATCCT
>JABMQB010000871.1 GCA_013203525.1 Mariniphaga sp. | reverse complement strand
TAAGCAAATTCCGGACTTTCCGAATTAAGCAGGTTTTTACTCCAATGAAATTCTTTTGTATCAATTCCTAATTGCGGAAACAGTGTTCCCACTATATCTGTTTGTGAGCCCAGTTTATCACACTTCATTCCCTTGTATTCATCCTTAATAACTTTACCGAAAACCAATAAAGGAATTTTATGATATTCAGGTGAGAAATAACTCCAGTTACGATATGAATAATGGCTATGGTCAGCCACAACAATAAATAGTGTATTATCAAACCATGCTTGTTTCTTTGCTTTTGAAATAAAATCATCAAGGCAACTGTCTGTGTACCAAGCCGAATTAAGATACATATTTACATTATCACCCCAGAATATTTTCTTATCCATTGGCATATCAAAAGGTGAATGAGTGCTTATAGTAAATACTGTTGAGAAAAAAGGCACTCTTTCTTTATTTAACTCTTGTAATTGCCAATCAAAAACAAACTCATCATGGATGCCAAGCTTACCTTGAGGTATATCATCAGGAAAATCATAAATCTCAGTAATCTTATCAAAATCATTATATATAATATAGCTTTTGATATTTCCATAAATAAGCTGCCCGCCAAAATAAAATGACGTAGAATAATCTGCATCTTTTAATACATGATTAAAGCTTGGAAGTTTTACGAATTTATCGGGCTGTACTGTAATTGCAGAAATGGGATGCGCCGGAAAACCACTGAAAATTGAAGCCATCCCCTGCTCTGAACGGGTGCCGGGTGAAAAAATATTTGTAAATAAAATCCCGTCTTTTTCCAGTTCCCTGAACTTTGGCGTAATACCGGGTTCACCACCCAGCGATTCTATTAAATCACCTGACCAGCTTTCCATTATTATCAAAACAATATTCGGACGTTGTGTTTTTAAAATATAGATTGTTGAATCTATGGGTGTTTTATAAATTCCATCTACAACTAATCCGGCTTCTTCGGAAGAATAAAATTCAAAAGGGTTTTTCCCGAAATTTTTCAGATTTTCAAATATGCTTATGTATAAATTAAACCCTGAATTTACAGCAGCTAAATTTAAAATATTGTGCTTTGAATAATATGACTGGCTTTGATTGATCGGAATTTGTCTTATTCCCCCTCTCATTCCCACAACAAGTAAAACAGGAGTGATTAGTAAAAATAAAACAGAAAAAATATAATTTCTTTTTATCCCTTTTATTTTCTGATAAAAGAATTTATTGTAAATAAAAAAACCTAATAAAAATTGTAAAATCAATATCCCGATAAGGATAAAAAAAATATCCGTTTCGGCAGAATCATAAATTTCAGTTGGATTTGATAGATACTTTAATGCTTTGTAATGTAGCTTTGTTTTCCATTCCTCATATATTCCTAATTCTGCTGTTGTCAATAATGAATAAAGAAATAAAATTATTGCAGTATAAATTTTATTGAAAACATTCAACCAGGCATGACAATATAACGATTGAACAAGTAATATTATAAATGGAACTAACAGAATATAGCAAGTAGAGGCAATATCAAGATTGATAGCATACCAGAAAGAAGCAATTATTTCGCAAAAACCTATATCTTCAATAACAAGGAATTTATAATTATAAATCAGGAAAATTGCTCTAAGAAAAACGAAAAACAATAACCAGAAAATAAATTGTTTTATTAAAGATTTAAGTATAGTTTTCATTAATAATTATTCAAAAAATATTGCTGCAAAAGTATAAATAAATTCATTTTAAATTCTAATTTTGTATATCTAAACTTTTAAGATATGAGCATTAAGAACAACTTGTCGGTTTTACTGAAAGAAATCCCTAAAAATGTAAAATTGGTTGCGGTTTCTAAAACCAAGCCAATAGAAGATATTTTAGAAGCATATAATGCAGGACAAAAAATGTTTGGGGAAAATAAAGCCCAGGAACTGATAGCCAAGCAACCGCAACTTCTGGAAAATATTCGTTGGCATTTTATAGGGCACATGCAAACAAATAAAGTCAGGTTTATTGCTCCTTTTGTTGCTTTGATTGAGGCTGTTGACAGTTTAAAACTCTTAAAAGAGATAAACAAACAAGCAAAAATAATTAACAGGGT
>JABMQB010000870.1 GCA_013203525.1 Mariniphaga sp. | reverse complement strand
GGCCTCAACTATCTGACTTGCGCGAATCCGGTGCAATTGAGCAGGATGCTGATATTGTTACATTTATCCACCGTCCTGAATACTACGGTATTACTGAAGATAATTCGGGCAATTCATTAATTGGTGTTGCCGAAATAATAATTGCCAAACACAGAAATGGTGCTACAGGCGAAATATATCTTTCTTTCCGTAAAAACCTTGCAAAATTTGCCGATATGGAATCAAACATATCCAATAGCGATAATTTTATGGAACAAACATACAGCTCGAAAATGAATGAAGATGAAACTGTAAATATTGGATTGCCTGGGAATAAACGTTTTGATACGCAGGAAGGCAATGTTTCAAATCCGCCGTTTTAATTATTTTACATCTGTTTTAATTAAACATTATTAAATTTTAACGGTTTAATCACTGTACTGTTTATATAAATCTGGTATTTTTGTACCTGCTAAAATTATTAGAATGAAATACCGCTTATTATTAATATTGATAATTTCCTTTTATTTCCTTCCAACACATGCTGTTCGATTGTTAATACCTATGGATGAAAGCCAAAAAAATCATCTTAAATCATATGGAATAACGTATTGGGTATTGGATCAGGGCTTGGAAGTGCGATGGCTGCTTAATCATCGTGGAGGAAGTTTTTTAATGCAACATAATCCTGAATTAGAAAATGAATGTATAATACGAGGAGTTACATTTGAAGTAATTGCAGAAATTCAAGCCAATGCTTTATTAAATGAAATTTCACAACCCGAGTTAAACCAGGATGCAATCAGTATGAGTAAAGCACCAAAAATTGCAGTTTATTCCCCACCGAACAAACAGCCCTGGGATGATGCTGTTACACTTGTTCTTACCTATGCCGAAATTGAGTACGATATTTTGTACGATGAAGAAATCCTGGAAGGAAAACTCTCGGAATATGACTGGCTACACCTTCACCATGAGGATTTTACCGGTCAGTTTGGAAAATTCTGGAGATCATATCAATCAGCACCCTGGTATCAGCAAGATGTAAAAATAAACAATGAATTAGCAACACAATTGGGATTTTTAAAAGTTTCTCAAATGAAAAATATCGTAAGCCGCGAAATCAGGAATTATGTATTAAACGGTGGATTCCTTTTTGCAATGTGTGCTGCAACCGATACATACGATATTGCTTTGTCGGCTGAAGGTATTGATATTTGTGAAAGCATGTTTGATGGTGATGCTGCCGATCCGGAAATGAATAAAAAACTTAATTACGACCATACTTTTGCGTTCAAAGATTTTATTCTTGAAACAGATCCATATGAATATGAATTCTCAGATATCGATGTTACACAATCACGTTCAGTTGGCGCCGAAAGCGATTTTTTTACCCTTTTTGAATTCTCTGCAAAATGGGATCCTATTCCTACAATGCTATGCCAAAACCATTCAAAAATAATAAAAGGATTTATGGGTCAAACTACTGCCTTTAGGAAAAATCTGATAAAATCAAATGTCCTGATAATGGGTGAAAACGAAGCTGCCAATGAAGCAAGGTATATTCATGGTGAACGTGGAAAAGGCTTTTTTACATTTTACGGAGGACACGATCCGGAAGATTACAGGCACCTCGTTGGCGATGAACCAACCGATTTAAATTTACATCCAAATTCACCAGGATACAGATTAATTCTTAATAACGTATTATTCCCGGCAGCCAAAAAGAAAAAGAGAAAAACCTGATACACTTATTAATTACCATAACAAAAAAACCTGTTTGAAATAATCAAACAGGTTTTTTGAGGAAATGGGTAGAAGGTATTTTCCTAAAATTTTAATCTATGTATCGAAGGAGAAAGTAGAGCCTGACCTCCTACCCATTGTATTTTTACATAATGATTACCTTCCAAAATGATCATTCCTAAGATAGAAAAAAAAAATCAATCAGGAAAGAATTAAGCCATTTAAAAATGATTAAAGCGACGATTAATAAACATTATTTCAAAATTTTTATTAATCCTGACAGTTTAAGTATATTATAAGCAATAAATTATTATTTCAGTATAATTTACAGGTAATTATATAATTCCTTTAAAAATCGAATACGAATAGAATTTGTATTGCTTTTTTGGATTTGATGTTTATCTTCATTCGTAAACGAAATTTGATTCTTTCTGTTTAGATGTACCTGATCTATTCCAGAATTCATCGCCCCAAGGATATCAACTTCCCATGAATCGCCTATCATCAAACTTTCCTTTTTTCTTGAATTTGTTGATTTTAAAGCGAATTCAAATATTTCCTTTGATGGTTTTGGAGCTTTTATTACTTCTGAAATAAATACCTTATTAAAATACAGTGATAAGCCCGAGATGTCGAGCTTTTTTAATTGTACTTCCTTAAATCCATTTGTTATTATATAGAGAGAATAATTTTTTGATTTTAAATATTCAAGAACCTCCAAAGCACCATCCATAAGTATACTCTGCTTTGGCATTTCTTCCAGATATTTTTTATTAAAACAAAGAGGGTCAATTCCTGTAATTCCGGAATCAGCAAATGTTAATTCAAATCTTTTCTTGATTAAATCTTGTTTTGTAATGATCCTTTTCCTGTATTCATCCCACATTTGATCGTTATTAACCATATAATACTTAAAAAAGGTATCAATTTCAATATTGTATTTATCTAACTCAAAATTATAAAAAGCAATCTTTAAGGCTTCATACGAATTTTTATCAAAATCCCATAAAGTATTATCCAGGTCAAAAAAAAGGGATTGATATTTTTTCATTGCAACCGTTTATAAAAGATATAACTAATCTGCCGGATGAAAATTCTTAAATGAATTTAATTCTTTTTGATTAAAAGTTTTTCTGAATATATCTCATCACCATTATTACTATTTATTTTTAAAATATATATACCAGATTTAACAGACCTAATTTCTACATCAAAGGCAGGCAAATTAATATTTTTCCTTTCAAAAATTAATGTTCCTAACAATGAATATACTGTAACTTGAATATTTCTATCCTGAAAGGAACCATTCATAATATTGATCGATCCGGATGAAGGGTTTGGGAAAATACTTATTTTTTCATCCTTTTTAGGATTATCGGTATTTGTACTTGCAGTGGTTACAAAATCGAAACTTAAAGATTCCTTTACATTACCGCTATAATCATAAAGCCCATCTTTTAGAATAACACTGTAAGTTGTTGATCCCTCCAAAATATAGCCTGGTCGAATTTTAATTTTTTTATTCTCTGTATCAATAACTGCATCAAAGTGCACCTTCTCTCCATCGGAGTTATTTTTTCTTATTTCGATAAAACCATCAATATTCTCATTGTTTAATTCCAACATTGCAGCCCCAAAAACCGGTTCATTGAAATTAAAATATATAAGCGGATCAAGAGGTACATTTGTTGAGTCAGGTCCAAATTCCACAATCGGATTTGCATCATCATCCTTTATTCCAAATACAACCACTTGTTGAGCTATCCGTTGATTTTCAGTATCAGAAGCAATCGTAATCAAATCGGAAACATAACCGATTTCTAAATCCTGTGGTTCAAAAAGAATATCCAATATAATTGAATCATGTGCAGCAATTGCAACCGGCCATTCGGCATCAATCTTAAAAAAAGGAGTATGTGATGAAAAACCTGTTAATCCAATTTCTTCATCTGAATTATTATAAACTGTAATTTCTGACTCAAAGAAATTTGATTCTTCCCGTGTATCAAAAATCATTGTATCATTGCTTAATTCAAATATTTTTGTTTTCCAGATGTATTTTTCGGTTCGTGGGCAAAAACTATGTAGGGTGAAATCCCATTCCAAGGC
>JABMQB010000869.1 GCA_013203525.1 Mariniphaga sp. | reverse complement strand
TATTTTGTTTAATTTCAAGTTTAGCATCTAACAATAAAAATGGCTCGTAAAAGGGATGGAGCTTTTTACCCTCTTTAACAACTTGTTTCATTTCTTCATAGTTGTTTAATGCAAGGTAGCTTTCGCCTAAATAAGCCTGTATATTTAAATCTGATGGATCATTTTTAAATGCTTTTGTAAGATTTGATATTGCTAAATTGAAATTACCATTAATAAACTCGCTATATCCATTAAAAGCATTTTTATCCTGTCCTTTTAATATGATAATTGTCGGATTTCCATTGTGGTAAAAAGTTTTTACCACACCATTTGGTTGCCAGGTATTGTTTTTTAATTGATGAGGATGTACATAATTTACTCCAAGTATAGCATAGTCCCATTCAACTGAAATTTTATCATAAAAATGAACATATTCAAAATCAATATTTTCTTTATTGTATAGGTATGTTGTAATATCAAAATTGGATGCAATTTTAACTTCCGTATTATTTCCTTCTAATTCATCTTCCAGCCAGTTGGCTGCTTTTTTCATTTCGTGCCAGTAGTAATCATATTCGTAATTACTCCAGGTATTATTACCCAGTTTGGCTAAAGAGTTAAAATAAATGTATTCGGAGGGATAGTTTTTGACAGAATGGATTATGGGGATAGCAATTAATATTAAAGATAAGCCAGTTGCTACCAACAAAGCTGGTTTTTTAAGATGTTTAAATACTAACACAATGCCTAATGAAGATAATACAACCAGAGGTGTATAAATAAAATACATTTGCCGCCAGCCACTATATAAATTTGAATCGATGATAATTATATAAATTATTGGAAATAAGAACGAAAAAGCAACAATACCTTTTTGAAAAAGGGTATCGGTTTTTTTATGTTTTTTTTGATAAAAAATTGCTCCTATAAAAAGTAAAAAGCCAATTATCACTATTTCTGGAATTGAAATGAAGAACCATTTTGGCAGATAATACCATGGTAGGTTAGTGCTCCATATTTGAGTTCCTTCAAAAATTTGTTTAATGCTGATTTTGTAATGCTCCATAACCGACAGAGCTTCAAGTGGATTTTTTATTGGATTCAATAATCCGAAAGGCCAGAAAATAAGGCTCATGAAATATCCTATAATAAAAACAACAATTCCTTTTGCAATTATCTGTTTCCACCAACCAACATTTTTTATAATGTCAAAATTGTTTTTTCTGAATAAGAATAGCCAGCTTATTAAAAATAAGATAAGGTATGGATAGAAAACCAGCCCACCAATCCTGATAGAATTTGTAAAAGCAATAGCAAGTCCTAGTAAAATTATGTTTTTCCAGCCAGGGTTTGGCATTTGTTTAAATATACGTAAAATCAGTAATAAACTCCAGGCATAACCCATGGCAAAAGGAATATCTTTCAGGTTTCCAAAGGCCTGCCCCATGGGCCTGGGTGAAATCAACAGGAGGACCATGGCAACTATTCCAGCCAGATAACTTCCTGAAATTTCGTGTGCAATAAATCCGGTTATCAGTATCAGCAAAAATGAGAAAACAAATCCTATATAATGGCGGGTTTGGTATTCATTTTCGATTGAAAAAATCCGGTTTATCAATGCACTTAAATTGTCGGGCGATTGCCCGTAATATTTAAGGTTGCTTTTTGGGGTATCAAGACAGGTTGTGTCCTTGCCCATTGTTTCATACCAACTTAAAACTTTTTTCGCATGGTTATAATGAAGAATTTCATCGATATTAATTGCTGCACCTGAAGCCATAAAAAGCATGATGATTGCAATTATTGCTGCACACCAGGCAAAATGTTTTTTACCCGGATTAAGTAACGATATTTTAAAATCTTCAGTCATCCAAAAAACTAGTCGATAATTTCTTTTATAAAATAATGCGGCCTGTTTTGTGTTTCCTTATAAATTCGATAAACATATTCTCCTATAACTCCCAAAAAAGTAAGTTGGATGGCCCCTAAAAAGTAGAGGCTAATCATAGTTGAAGACCAGCCCAAAGGTGCCAGGTTAAGGAATTTACTTGCTAGTGTGTATATAAAAGCAATAAATACTACTACCAATCCGGTTAATCCGAGATATAAACATAATTTAATGGGCCATTTTGAAAATGAGAAAATTGCATCCAATGCCAGGACAACAAGCTGAGAAAACTTCATCTTATTTTCTCCTTTTGGCCTTTCCTTTCGGTTATAATCGAAATAGAAATTTTTGAATCCGGCAAAGGCACGTAATCCCGGGATATACCTGTTTTTTTCTTTCATTGAATTAACAGCCTGGGCTACCTCTTTTTTCATCATACAGAAATTTCCCTCATTTTCGACATGCTGAAATCCACTTGTTTTTTTATAAATAGAATGAAATACCCGGATCATAAGCCTTTTTCTGATAGGCTCTTCTCTTTTTTCCCTCCGGCCTGTTACAAGGTCAATTGGTTCTTTTTTCAGAATGTTATAAAATTCTGATAGTAATTCTGGAGGATCTTGCAAGTCGCCATCGAGTAAAGCAATGTAACTTCCTTTGGCAAATACCATCCCCGCGGTGTAGGCAGCCTGGTGCCCAAAATTCCTTGAAAGGGAGATGATTTTTATCTGTGGGATTTTTTCTTTTCTTTTTAAAAGCAGTGGCAATGTATTATCAGTACTACCATCATCAACACATATGATTTCGTATGGTTCACCCGTTTTTATTAACGATTCTGAGATTCGCTGAACCAATTCTTCAACCAGTAATTCTTCATTAAATAAAGGCGTTACAACTGAAATCATAACAGTTAATTTTTAAGGATTGATTTTAAAACACCCAGGGTTTTCTGTATTCCCTTTTTAATAATGCTTTAGCCTCTGCACTTGGATTGATAAGTTCTTCTTTTACAGGATCCCATTTGATTGTTTCTCCAGTCAGGAATGCTATTTCTCCAAGCAGTCCAGCTGTAATAGCACGGTTTGCTGGTCCAACCGGAGCAACAGTTTGTTTTCTTGATTTAACACAATCAAGGAAGTTACGCAAGTGGTCAGGAGAATTGTAAAAATGTACACCGTTTTCCGGAATTTCCTCTTTTAAGAAATCTTCGTTACTGGCTGAAAAACCTTCACGGTTAATATGGATCCAACCATTTTCACCATACCAGCAAACACCTTGCCCATGCGTTAATTTTGAGCTATTGGCAACCTTCATTGGTAATCCATTCTCAAATTTCATATCAATATCAAAGGCTAACGGAACATCAAACAATGAATCTTTATTAAATTCAGCTCCCCCCGATATTTCTACAGGTCCTGTATTATCAAGTCCCATTGACC
>JABMQB010000868.1 GCA_013203525.1 Mariniphaga sp. | reverse complement strand
TATGGGAGGGATCCCAGGTCTTGGAAACTTCTCTGACAGAAAAGGTATTTTCGATAGAGCTTATCAAACAAGTGAATCGACAGTTAATGAGGAAAAAATCAGGCCGCAAACTGAAACTGAAATGCCTGAGGGGACTTTGACACTGCCCGAATTCTATAATGATGTGAAAACGCTTGATCAGGTTGTTGACGTTGATTATTACCTGCCGGGATGCCCGCCTCAGACAGAAAGACTTGTGGAGGTGTTCATGGCTATTGTTACCGGAGCGGAGCTGCCATCAAAAGGCTCAGTAGTTGGGGCACTCGAAAAAACACAGTGCGATGAATGTAAGAGAGAAAAGACAGATGAAAAGGTAATTAAAGAGTTTAAAAGACCCTGGGAGATTGAGGATGATGGGAAAACATGCTTCCTGGAGCAGGGAGTCATTTGCATGGGGCCGGCAACACGTGGAGGATGTGGTGTAAGATGTATTGAAGGAAATGCTCCGTGCAGAGGTTGTTATGGCCCGGCTCCCGATGTAACCGATCCGGGAGCAAAAATGATGTCGGCGGTGGCAACCATGATTGATGCAAATGATCCGGATGAAATTGAGAAAATAACCAACCAGATTGTTGATCCGGCCGGAACGTTTTACCGGTTTAGCCTGCCTGGTTCTATTTTAAGGAGGAAAGTATAATGCAACAGATAACAATCGATCCGATTACCCGGCTTGAAGGACATGGGAAAATTGAAATTTTCCTTACCGATGAAGGTGATGTGGAAAACGTATATTTTCAGGTTCCCGAGTTACGGGGTTTTGAAAAATTTTGTGAAGGGAGGGCAGTAGAAGAATTACCTCAGATTGTAACTAAAATTTGTGGGGTTTGCCCGGGGTGCCACCATATGGCATCGGGTAAAGCTATCGATGCGGTATATGGAGTTGAACCACCCCCAACAGCAAAAAAAATCAGGGAATTATTTTATATGGCACATTTTGTCCATAGCCATATAGCCCACTTTTATGCCCTTGCAGCTCCCGATTTTGTGGTTGGCCCAACTGCAGCAAAAGCTGAACGAAATATTTTGGGAGTAATCAACAAGGTTGGTGTAAATATTGGGACCGAAGTTATAAAACAACGCAGGATTGCCCAGGAAATACAGGCACTAATTGGGGGGCATCAAACCCATGTTGTTATGAATATTCCGGGGGGTGTCAGAAAAGGATTAAATGAAGAGCAAAGGGTTGATATAGAAAAAAAGGCTAAAGGATTTATTGAATTCAGTAAATTCTCGTTGGAAATTTTTAACGATGTTGTGCTTAAAAACAAGGATTATGTTGATTTAATATTAAATGGCCCATATTCTTTGAAGATCCATTCTATGGGATTAGTGGATGAACAAAATATGGTTAATTTTTACGATGGAAAAGTCAGGGTAGTCGACACCAATGGAGATGAGCATTGCAAATATTCACCTGAAGATTATCGAGAATTTGTTGCTGAAAGGGTAGAACCCTGGAGTTACCTGAAATTTCCTTACCTGAAAAAAATCGGTTGGAAAGGATTTGTCGAAGGGCAGGATTCAGGAGTGTATCAGGCAACTCCGTTGGCAAGGTTAAATACAGCTGATGGAATGGCTACCCCTCTTGCTCAGGTTGAATATGAAAGGATGTACGGTATGCTTGGTGGCAAACCCGTTCACGCTACACTTGCTATGCATTGGGCAAGGTTGATTGAATTGTTATACTCAGCAGAACGTTGTTTGGAACTGGTAACTGATCCCGATATTACAGGTAAGGAATTAAGATCAACACTTCCAAATATTCCAAACGAAGGTGTTGGTATTGTAGAAGCTCAGCGAGGAACCTTAACTCACCATTATGTTACCGATGAAAAAGGTATTGTCAAAAATGTAAACCTGATTGTTGGTACAACTAATAACAATGCTCCTATTTGTATGTCGTTAAAAAAAGCTGCGCAGGGTTTAATATCAAAGGGCACTGTGGTTACCGACGGGATTTTAAATATGATTGAAATGGCATTTCGTGCATACGATCCATGCTTTTCATGTGCTACGCATAGTTTACCGGGCGAAATGCCAATGATTGTTAACATTCGGGAGAAAGACGGGACTTTAATTCAATGTATTAAACGCTGAATTGCTTCTAAGTAAATATCTATTGCAATGGGAATAAAAAATTACGCCGAAAAAACATTGGTTGCAGGCATTGGCAACGAAATTTTAATGGACGATAGTATTGGCCCCAAAATGTGTAAATACCTCAGGCAGAAATATATTTATTCAGGGATAAAGTTTGCAATTTTAACTGTAGGTGGGCTTGAGGTGCTGGAATATATTTCAGGTTATAAAAAGGTTATCTTTATTGATGCAATTAAAACAAAAGGAGGGAATCCTGGTGATGTTTACCTTTTTACACTTGCCAATTTTAAGGAAACATCCAATCTTTCGAATTTACACGATGCCAGTTTTATTACTGCCCTGGGAATTGGGAAAAAAGTTTCAATGGAAATTCCTGAAGAGATTTATATTATTGCAATTGAAATTAAAGAAGATATGGTTTTTGGTGAAAACCTTTCAAAAGAACTAAATGGAAAACTTGAGGAGGTTAAAAAGAATGTAAATGATTATTTTTTATCACTTTTGTCACCGGGCGAATTAAGGTCTTTGAAATTAAAGATAAAAAACAATAAATAGATATTTGAAGAATATCTAATCCTCATACATCTTAACACTATTGTCATTTGTAATTCTGAACATTATGTAATAACTATATGTTAAATTTTTATTCTATTCTTTCACTTTGATTTTTAGTAGGGGATTTTTAAAATTGGAGTTTCATTTCAGAGTTATTTGAATTGATCCAATTTATCAATAACTTGTAGGATTAAAAATATCACGATGAAACCAATTCTAAAAAGCAAATTAAAGTTATTACTCGAATTTAGTTGTTTTGGTGCTATTGCCGGGATTATATATCAGTTGGTAGACGAGGAATTATTTAATCACCTTGCTTTAATAATGGGAGGAGCACTGGGATTGTCATATGGTATTTTTGACCTTTTTTTGTTTAAAAAAAGTAAAAAGCTATTTCTGAAACTTCCATTTTTAGTTACTATATTAATTAAATCAATTGTTTATTCGTTAATAATATATTTCACCACAGGTCTGATTGGATTAATTGCCGGATTAATTGATGGAAAACAAATAGAAGAACTCTATGATTCTATATTCAGTATGGAACAAATAGTTCTTGTTATTTACACCTTAACCCTGTATGCATTGTTTTCATTTTATGTTCAGATTAACTTATTATTAGGAGAAGGTGTATTACTTAAATTTTTACTTGGTAAATACCGGAAACCAATCGGGGAAAACCGGATTTTTATGTTTCTCGATCTAAAATCTTCAACATCAAGTGCAGAACAACTTGGCCTAAAAAAGTACTTTTCTTTATTAAACGATTTTTTTCACGAAATATCGGATCCAGTGCGCAATACAAATGCTGAAATTTACCAGTAAGTGGGTGATGAAGTTGTTTTGACATGGAAGACTACTGAAGGGCTTGAAAATTCAAATTGCCTGAAAATATTTTTTAAAATAAGTGAAAAGGTATACGAGAAACGGCGGTATTATCGTGAAAAAAATGGTGAAATTCCTGACTTTAAGGCGGGGATTCATTTTGGCAAAGTAATTACAGCACAAATTGGAGATATAAAAAGAGAGATTATTTATAATGGCGATGTATTAAATACCGGCGCGAGAATACAGGAACAATGTAATAAATACGACCGCAGATTGCTAATATCGGGTGAGTTGTTAAATCAGCTTGACATTAAAAATGAATATAAGGCTGAAAATTTGGGAACAGTTAAATTGCGTGGAAAAGAAAATCCTATAGAACTATTTAGCTTAGTTCAATTTTAATATATCCAGGCATTGACAGGGAAATCCGAAAGATTCAAAACAGACATTAGGCTGATACTTAAAATCACTCTATTTTGGATAGTTTTGGGTGCGGTATTTTTGGAGCTACATTTATAATATTTTACTCTAACCGAAAACTCAGGAAAAAATCGTTTTTAACTTATTTGGTACTTAATAGCTTTTTTGTAGTTGCTATAATTTTTCTTATAAATGTAATTATCAGTTTTGTAATTTCCAGCTATCGTTTCGAAGGCGGTATTTTTAACCATGAATCTATTATTGCTTCACTCCGGTTTTTATTTAGTTTACAAATGTTTAAAAGCCTGGCTATCTGGTTTTTTGTGGTACTTGGTACGACTTTCATTTTAAGAGTAAGTGAAAAATATGGCCCCGGTGTTTTAAAGGAGATTTTACTGGGGAAATACCATAAACTAATTGAGGAAGAAAGAATATTTATGTTTCTTGATATTAAATCTTCAACTGTTCTTGCAGAAAACTTAGGCCATAATAAATATTTTGAATTGTTGAGTGAATTTTATTCAGACATTACCGATGCAATTGTCTACAACCTGGGGGAGATCTATCAATATGTTGGTGATGAAGTTGTGGTTTCATGGAAAATTAGAAATGGATTGAAAAATAACAATTGCTTACGATGCTTTTTTGAAGCCAGAAAGGAAATTGAAAAACTGTCGGCAAAATATGTAAAAAATTATTTGATTCTACCTGAGTTTAAAGCTGGGATTCATGTTGGGGTAGCAACTGTAGGAGAAATAGGTGTGTTAAAAAAAGAAATTGCTTTTTCTGGAGATGTTTTAAATACTACCTCAAGAATTCAGAGTGAATGCAACAAATATCAATCGGACTTGTTGATATCAGAAGAGCTTTTAAATAAATTGGAAATTGGCGATGGTTTTAATGTTCGGAAAATAGGGGAAATTGAACTGAGGGGAAAACAAGCTAAAACACGGCTTTTTTCTATTCAGGAAAATCAAAACACTTAAAATGACTGTTTCAAAATCAACACTATTATTTATACCCGATATTTCAGGATTTACTGATTTTGTAAATAAAACTGAAATAAACCACAGCCGGCACATCATTTCTGAATTATTGGAAATCATTATAAATTCTGACAAATCTGATATGAGTGTCTCCGAAATTGAGGGCGATGCTGTATTATTTTTTAAAGAGGATGTCCCGTCAGTTCCTGATTTGATTGAACAATGCAAACATACTTTTATTAATTTTCATAACCACCTTCGCCGATACGATACAGAACGCATATGTAAATGTGGTGCTTGCGAAACAGCTACCCGGCTTACATTAAAATTTATTATTCACAAAGGTGAAGTCGGGAAAATAAATATTAAAGACCATCAGAAATTGCACGGCCCGGAAGTTATTCTGGCCCATAAACTTTTAAAAAATTCTATTTCTGAAAATGAATATATTTTAATTACCGATCAATTCAAACAGGAACTCAGTTCTGTAGAAATACAACCAGAGGAGAGGATTTCTATAAAAAGAGGGAGCGATTTATACAAAGAAATGGGTGATTTTGATTATTCATATATTCCTATAAAAAGTTTTTTAAATGAATTGACCGAATCATCTCAAATCTCATTCCCGGGATTAAGTACCAATAAAATAAGTATTACAAACACAATTGATGCTTCTGTTGAACTGATTTATGAAAACTTCACCAACTTAGAAAAGCGGATGGAGTGGAATGAAGATATAAAAGAGATTATTATGAAGGATAATGGATTAAATAAAGCCGCTTCATTACACACCTGCCTTGTGGGATCTTATTCGTTAGACATAGAATCTATAGGAAGAATGGAAAATAAGAGTCAGATTATATATGGAGAACGGTTAAATGAGTTTAAAGGATTGCATGATATAATAAGTATTTATACCTTTGAAAAAGAGGAAGGCCAAACACATATTCAGGTAGAGGTTGATTATAAAATTAAATCATGGATTGGAAAATTATTGAATCCATTGATTAGGAAAATGCTAATAAAACAAACTAAAGACGGTATAATAAAATTGAAAAAAGTTAGCGAGAAAAATGCAGGTTAAAAAAACAATTATATTACTAATACTATTCTTATTTGGATACACTGCTTTCTCACAGGAAATTGATAAAAACAAGCTGTTTGAACAATCCGGGTATAAATTTCCTTATCTATTAACCGAACCAAACAATTCGTGGAAATTACCCGATAAATTAGTTGAAGTATCCGGATTAACGTATTATGATAAAAATGAATTGGCCCTGGTTCAAGATGAAAAGGGGAATATTTATTTTTTTGATATAACCACCGGAAAGGTAACTGATAAAATTGATTTTTCTGACAAAGGTGATTATGAGGGAATAGAACTTGTAAATGACCATATTTGGGTTTTAGAAAGTAATGGTAATTTATTCAGGATAAAATACTCAAAAAAAGATAAATCGTATAAAACAAAGGATTACAAAACTGATTTATCAAAAAAGAATGATACCGAGGGTTTAGCTTTTGATAGAATTGGCAATAGATTATTGATTGCTTGCAAAGGGCATCCGTATATTGATGATGAAAAAGGTAAAAACAAAAGAGCGGTATATTCCTTTGACCTTGAAGAAGAAAAATTATCAAAAAAACCAGTTATCAAATTTGACCTGAAGCAGATTAAAGAATTAAAAAAACTCAACACCATGGCAAAACTTGGAGTTGATCTTCTGACATTTATTAATCCTTCAAAAGGTGATGTGTCTTTTCAGCCGTCGGGAATTGCAATACACCCGCAAACAGGCAATATTTACTTGCTTGCTTCGGTTGGGAAACTACTAATAGTCTGTAATGACGAGGGTGATTTCCTGGCAGTAATTAAATTAAAATCAAGTTTGTTTAATCAACCAGAAGGAATATGTTTCGATCCGGATGGAAATCTTTACATTTCAAATGAAGGTGATGATTTTGCTGCAACAATTCTAAAATTCCATCCAAATTAACTCCAAAATTTTGAAGGTATGAATTATTTCAAACCAACATTAATTTTAATATTAAGCATAATAACGTTATTTGTCAACGCACAAAAAGTAGTATACAATTCCCGGGTTGCTGGTTGGGAAAACAACAACAATCAAGGTTCGGATATTATATATTCGGTTTTTTTAATTGGCGATACAAAATACCCATCTCCGGATAATGAAGTCCTTAATCTTCTCCAGAATAAATTAAATTCACAATCTGAAAATTCAGCGCTGGTTGTATTGGGTGATATCGTTTACAATTATGGGCTTCCTGATTCTCTGGAACAGGATTACCAGATTTATGCCGATACGTTAAGTCATATTTTGAAAAGTATTGAAAATTTTAAGGGGCAGATTGTTTTTGTGCCGGGTAACCACGATTGGGAACAAGGAAAAAGTAATGGATTGGAGCGCTTGAATAATTTAGAAAAATATATAGAAAATTACCTGGGACGTGGAAATGTGTTTTTGCCAGATGACGGATGTCCCGGACCGGTAGAAATTAACTTGTCGGATGATATTACGCTTGTGGTTTTTGATACACAATGGTGGTTTCACAAGTTTGATAAGCCAGGATTTGAGAATGATTGTGGTTTTGAAGATGAAAACGGGATGATTACGGAAATAGAAGATATACTTAGGAGAAACAAAGATAAAAAGACCATATTTGCAGCACACCATCCTTTATATAGCGTAGGTGTGCACGGTGGTAATTTCCCTTTTTCTTCCCTTCTTTTTCCCTTTCTTGAAAAGAATAAAAACTTGTTTATCCCGGCACCTGGTTTTATATATACTTCGCACAGAAAATTTTTTGGCGATATTCAGGATTTTGCCCACCCCGAATACAAACTTTTAAAAGATAATCTTCTTAATATTTTAAAGGATTATCCTGATATGATTTATGCTGCCGGGCATGAGCATAATCTTCAATATGTTGAAAAAAACCGACTACATCATATTATAAGTGGTGGTGGCGGTGAGGCTACGTATATTGCCCAAAAGAAAAACAAAACCGATTTTGCTGCTCAGGCCACAGGTTTTTCTATTTTGAATTTTTACGAAAATGGTGATGTTTGGATAGAATTTTTAAGTCCGGATGAAACGGATGAAGGGAAAATATTATTTCGTAAAAAATTGTACAACAAGCCTGTTTATAGTGAAACTCAAAAAGAAGTTGAATTTGATCAGATTGATTTTTCTGATAGCATTGTATATGTAGAAATAAGTAAAATTTATGAAGCAGGTAAGTTTAGGCGACATATGATGGGCGATAATTACAGGGAGGTTTGGAATACAAAAGTTAACTTTCCGGTTTTTGACATAGGAACTGAAAAAGGTGGATTATCGATTATTAAAAGGGGTGGTGGAATGCAAACCCGTTCAATCAGAATGGAAAATCAGGATGGGAAACAATATGTTCTCAGGTCGGTAAATAAATATGTTGAATCTGTTCTACCCAGAAATTTAAGAAATACTATTGCCCTTGATATTATTCAGGATGGGATTTCAGCTTCATTTCCTTATGCAGCAATCACTGTTCCTATAATGGCAGATGCTATTGGAGTTTTACATACAAACCCAAAGTTTGTTTGGGTACCTGATGATCCACGTTTTGGTATTTATCGTGAAGATTTGGCCAATGGAGTTTTTTTATTTGAGGAACGGGCAAGTGGTAACTGGAAAGACCTGGAAAGTTTTGGAAATTCAAAGGAAATTATCAATACCGATGAGGTAATGAAAAATATTTATAATAAACATGACCACAATGTAGACCAGCCATCAGTTCTAAAGTCAAGGCTTTTTGATTTGTTCATTAACGACTGGGACCGGCATGATGACCAGTGGAGGTGGGCTTCATATAAAGGGAAAGGTAAAACAAATTACCGCCCTATTCCGCGTGATCGGGATCAGGTGTATTTTGTAAATCAGGGTGTGTTGCCAAAAATAGCAAGCCGTACCTGGATGACTCCAAAATTTCAGGATTTTGATGAGGACATTCGTAATGTTGTTGGGTTATCTGATAATGCACGCTTTTTTGACAGATCGTTCCTTAACGAAACAGATTTAGATGATTGGATTGAAATGGCTGATTTTATAAATAACCAGATTACCGAGTCAATAATTCATGCGGCAATAAAAAAATTACCTGAAGAAGTATATAGTATTTCAGGGGAGGAAATTGAAAATAAACTTATTTCAAGAAAGGGGAAATTACCGGTTTATGCCAAAGACCTTTACCTATCGTTGGCAAAAGCGGTTGATATTGTTGGAACAAATGACAGGGAATTTTTTCAAGCGAAACGCCTGGAAAATGGGAATGTTGATCTATCCGTTACTGCCCTAAGTGATAAAAAAGGAAAGGAAAAAGAACAACTTTTCCACCGTGAGTTTGTATTTGGGGAAACCAAAGAAATCCGGCTTTATGGATTGAATGATAAAGATAAATTTGTAGTTGAAGGGGAAGGAGATAAGGGTATAAAAATAAGGATAATTGGTGGCAGTGGAAATGATTCAATAACTGATAATTCTAAAGTAAGCGGATTATCTAAAAAAACAATTATTTATGACCGAAAGGACAAGAAAAATTCTATTCAGAAGGGTTCGGAAACCAAATTGTATTTATCAAATAAAAAGTCTGTTAATAACTATAACAGAAAACAATTCAAACGTAATATTACTGCGCCTTTGTAT
>JABMQB010000867.1 GCA_013203525.1 Mariniphaga sp. | reverse complement strand
CCCTCATACTTCGGGATTCGAAATGACAATTCCCAATTATCTGCCATTTGCTTATTTTGCTTGATAGTATTGCTTAAACTCTTGAAATGACAACGTTTTTGAACATTCTTTTATTTACTTAATATGTCTGATAATTTCATTCACTCAATTGAATAATTGGAGTTAATTCAATTTTTCTGAATTCAACTTCTGATCCTTCAGCCTGTACAGCAATCTGCCCTTTTTCTACAGTACAGTTAAAACCATTATTAACCAGATCGCCATTTACCCAGGCGTAAATACTGTTTTCAAAACACTCAACAACCATTGTATTCCATTCTCCCAATGGGTTTTCCGAATCATCGGTTAAATTTTTAATCCGGCGCAATTTCCCTTCAGTAATTCCCCATTCTTCTTTTGGCCCACGGCGGGTTTCCATATTCTCAACTTCAATATCTTCAACAATACACCAAAAATCTCCGGCATTTTCATGCATCATTTGTACCTCCAAGGACTTAGGGAACATTTGATACAATGCACGTGGTGTAGAAGCATGTACCAATAATCCGCAATTTCCCGGTTCACCTGCAAACCTGTATTCTACTTCCAACCTGTAGTTCTGATATTCAGCATTGGTAATCAAATGTCCACCAGGCGTCCCCAAACTTACCAACTTTCCTTCTCTGATAATAAACGGGCTTTGAACCGTGTCGTTGTTATCCATAGCCGGAACATCGACATGCCAGCCGGTTAAATCCTGTCCGTTAAATAGGCTGGTTGTCTTCGGTACTTTTTTACAGGAAAAAATAATAAGTATCAGTAACGATACTAATATGAGTTTATTAAGAAGTTGTTTCATATCAAGTTTTTAAAATTTAAGTGTTGTGCGGTTTATTACAATGATAATATTTATCTAGCTTATAATCAAATAAAGACCCCCTTCTGTCCGTTAGACATCTTCCCCCCATGGGAGGAAGAACGAGATGGGGGTCTGATTTAAAAATTTTATAACAAGTATACTAATATTCAATCCGCCCAACAGATTAAAAATATTAATTTTCATAAGCATGCAAATTACAAAAATCTAAACATATGGCTCTGTTAAAATTAAGAACTTGTTATCTTTCGGGGAAATTATTTTTAATGATGAATGTAAAATGTAAAAGATTAATTCTTCTGGTTGTTTTCCCAATTATTTTTTCGTGTAATTCACCTTCATCGGATAAAATAATTACAAGCCTTGAGATAAATAAACTTGAAAGAGTCAGGGTTTTACTGCAGGCGAAAAAATACTTTAACGAAAAACCAATTACAGTTACGGCATCGCAATGTGAACGATCGGCAAGCGGTATCCATGATTATTATTCAGAAGGAGATTACTGGTGGCCCGATTCTGATAATCCGGAAGGTGCATACATCCGTCGCGATGGATTAACAAATCCTGCAAACTTTAATGACCACAGGCTTGCGCTCCGGCGATTAAGCCTGATTGTCCCCGCTTTTACCGGAGCCTATAAAATAACAGGCGAAAGAAAGTACGCATTAAAAGCAATTGAACACCTGAAAGCCTGGTTTGTAAATCCCGAAACAAGAATGAATCCGAATCTTCTTTTTTCACAAGCCATTAAAGGCAGGTCGACAGGCAGAGGGATTGGGATTATTGATACCATCCATCTGGTTGAAGTTGTAAAAGCCATGATTTTTCTGGATGAAAAAGGAATACTTGAAAAAGAGATATTAGAAGGTCTAAGGACATGGTTTTCTGAATATCTTAATTGGTTGACCACTCATCCTTTTGGGATAGCAGAACGTGATAATGGGAATAATCACAGTACCTGCTGGGCGATGCAAGTAGCTATGTTTGCTAGTTTTACACAAGATTCAGAAAAGATGGATTTCTGCCGTAATTTTTATAAAGATATTCTTTTACCACAGCAAGTTTCTGAAAATGGCAGTTTCCCGCTGGAATTAAATAGAACAAAACCGTACGCTTACTCACTTTTTAATCTTGATGCCATGGCAACGCTATGTGAGATATTATCGACAGAAAAAGAAAACCTTTGGGAATATAAAACACCGGATCAAATAAGTCTCAAAAAAGCAATGGATTTTATGTTTCCATTTATCCAAAATAAATCTGATTGGCCATACCCTCCCGATGTAATGTATTTTGATGAATGGCCCATGCGTCAACCGGCACTTTTTTTCTCGGCTCTTGCTTTTAATAATATTGATTATTCAGATCTTTGGAAAACATTAAAAACTGATTCAGAAGAAGATGAAATTATCAGGAACTTATTTATTAGACAACCGGTACTCTGGATCGATTAAAAAAATAATGAAAATCAGGTTTAATTTTAGTTTTAATAATTTCTTTCAAATAATGAGAATAAATGGATAAACAATAAAATGATTTCGAAATATATTATTATTAGACTCACCCTGATTATATCTGCGATCTAATCGTCCCTCTCTACGCGTAGAGAGGGAGGCGAGGGAGGGTCAAAATAAGATAAAATAACTACTTATATTAAAACGAATAATTTTTCTTAACAAAGCAACTCATATGGATAAAAAAAACATTGGGAAAATATTTTCAAAACAAAAGATACAAGCAAGGTTAGCTGGTTTCAACCAGTACCAGAAACCAGCCTAGCTATTATTGAAAACCTGCAATTATCTCCAACTGTAAAATGTATTGATGTAGGGTGCGGTGATTCCTGCCTGCCTGAATTCCTGTTGGAAAAAGGTTTTACAAATATTTCGGCTGTCGACATTTCCTCGGTTGCAATCGAACATTCAAAAAAGAAAATGGGTTCAAATGCACAACAGGTAAAATGGTTTGTTGCCGATATTACAGAATTTAATCCACCAGAAAAATTTGATTTATGGCACGACCGGGCTGTTTTTCATTTTCTTACCAATCAGGCAGATATTGAAAAATACGTGCAAACAGTTGAAAACAATATCGCAAGAAATGGGTACCTTGTGATTGGTACCTTTTCAAACAATGGTCCCGATATTTGCAGCGGACTGCGGATAGAACAGTATTCAGAGAAAAAAATTAAACCCATTTTTGAATCCGGTTTCCGGTTTATTAATTATTTTACCGAAAACCATCAAACACCCTCAGGTAGCCAACAAAATTTTTTATTTACTATTTTTCAGAAAAAATAATCCTTTTTTTTTGATTTTCTACTTTTAACAGAATAATTAATAGATATTCGTTTCAGAACCAATTAAAACAGTTTAATTATATAAGAAAATTTTATGAGTAAATTGCCAGTTGATGTGAAACTTATATTTAATCGACTCACCCTGATCCTACCTATGGTCTGATCGTCCCTCTCTACGGGTAGAGAGGGATAAGAGGGAGAGTTAAAATTAAGCAAAAGGTACTATAACGGAT
>JABMQB010000866.1 GCA_013203525.1 Mariniphaga sp. | reverse complement strand
TTCAACCGGACCGGATATCATTTTTGGGAAAAAGAGCATTAAGCTGGCAAACCTGAAAAAATTTCTCTCGGCTTTTTCTGTTCCTCTGTTAATAAGAATTATGTAACCCAATGCCTGAAAAATGTAGTACGATATACCAATGGGGATTAAAATTTGAGTAAAAGGAGTTCGAACTACTGAATCGGCAAATGGAAAAAACTGGTTAAGATTTTCAAATAATGTATTGAAATATTTAGGTAAGCCTAAGAAGCTGATGTTTAGTATAATGAAAAACCAGAATGCAATATTTTTAACAGTTTTCCTCTTTCCGACTTTTTCTGTAATTATTCCTGCCAGGTAGTTAATGGCAGTAATTAGAAGTGCATAAAACGCAGCTTTTAATGAAATGAAAGAAATAAAAATGATACTGGCGCCAAACAAGACAAGAAAAGCTTTTTTACCGCTTCCATAATAGAATAAGGCAATAATGAATAAAAAGGCCAGATATATGATGAATTCAGGAAACATAATTAATTTCTTAAGGAGTTGGGATTATTTTTTCCTTGCATAAATTACCCTGGGGTATCCATTCTCATCGGGATGGGTTTTTACAATATCGTATAGTTTTGTGCTTTTGCAAAGTTTAATGATAAATTCAGATTGTCCGGCACCAACTTCAAATAAAAGCCATCCTTTGGGAACCAGAAATTTTGGTGATTCTTTTATAAGTTTCTGAATAATTTTAAGTCCAAGCATACCTCCATCAAAAGCATGTACCGGTTCATTTACATGGACTTCTTTGCTTAAATGTTTAGCTTTGGATGTTGATATATAAGGTGGGTTGCAAACAACCAAATCCATTTCTCCATAAAAATTATTTGATTCATATGGTTCGAACATATCACCAGCAAAAGTATTAACTTGGTTTTTTAGGTTAAGCAATGAAATATTTTCATTAGCAAGTTCGGTTGCTTCTTCAAGTAAATCAGAAGCAAATACATGAACCTGTGGATTATAATGAGCCAATGCAATGCCAAGGTTTCCTGAACCGCAGCATACATCTATAATATTGACTTTACTCCTTGTACAAGAAAGAATATTTGCAAACTCAAGCGCTTTGGTACCTAAAATTTCGGTTTCTTTTCGAGGAATTAAAGCTCTGTTATCAGATTTCAGCTCAATACCCATAAAATTCTGGCGCCCTGTAATATGAGCTAAAGGAGTATTATTCATCCTAAGTTTTAATAATTCATTTAATATTTGAAATTGCTTCTCCGATAAATCAGGTATTGGCAACCTTGCTGCTTCTTGCGCTGATATAGGTTTACCAATAGCACTGTACCAAAGTGCCTTTAATGTTGAGTCAAGGTTTTCTTCAGGCTTATCTTCAGGGAATCTGATTTTTGATTTAAGCCCGCTTTTCATTTCAAGGTAGTAGTCTTTGTTAAACATCAGTTATAAGTATTTTTTTAATTTTTTCTTATTGATTTTTCCATTGGTGCTTTTAGGCATTTCATCAATGAAAATTATTCTTTGAGGTATCATAAATAATTCAAGGTTATTTGCGCAAACCTTTTTAATGTCGTTTTCTGACACTGTTGATCCAGGAAAACAAGTAATAATTGCAATTATTGATTCACCCAGTACCGTGTCTTCCGTTCCTAATACAGCAACTTCTTTAATACCATCAGCTTTGTAAATTGCGTTTTCCACTTCAATAGGACTTACTTTTTCGCCACGGGTTTTTATTATATCATCGTTTCTTCCAAGGAAATATAAAAAGCCCTCTTCATCGGTTTTGAACCAGTCGTTTGTACACAATACTCTTTCATAGGGTAAAAATCCGGGTTTTAGCATTTCATTGGAAAGTTCTTCAGAGTTCCAGTAACCTGGCATAACATGAGGACCACGTACATGGAGTATACCGGGTTTCCCATTTTCTACTCTTTCACCTTCAGTATTTAAAAGAAATACTTCAGTTCCGGGGATTGCTTTTCCAACTGATGATGGTTTTTTATCGATCATCTCCGGTTCAAGGTAGCAAACCCTTTTACATTCAGTTAAACCATACATTTTAAAAATTAATGCATTGGGAAATAAATGTTTTAATCCAGGAATTATTTCTGCAGAAAGAGCAGCAGCTGTATTGGTAATTTTGGTAATGCTTTCAAATTTAATTCCACTGTCTTTTGCTGATGCCAACATCATCGCATATATGGTTGGGACGGCTGGAAAAACGGTTGGTTTGTATTGTTCAATCCTTTTTTGGATGGTTGCCATAAATGTAAACGAAGGTTCAATAATAAGAGTAGCGCCCAGTGTTACCG
>JABMQB010000084.1 GCA_013203525.1 Mariniphaga sp. | reverse complement strand
CGGGGTATTGAAGCTCAGGACATGAGTATTTTTAACCTTATTGTAAAAAATAAAAAAGGATTAGTTATTCTGGTTAATAAATGGGATTTGGTTGAAAAGGATACTTATTCAACCGGCAAGTTCCTGGATGAGATCAAAGAGAGGATTGCACCTTTTACTGATGTACCGGTGGTTTTTATTTCGGCACAAACCAAACAACGGGTTTATAAAGCACTGGGAATGGCTATTGATGTTTATAAATGCCGGAAGACTAAATTAAAAACTTCAGCATTAAACGAAGTTTTATTAAAAGCGGTTGAAGCTTATCCTCCCCCTTCGGTAAAAGGGAAATACATAAAAATTAAATATGTAACACAGTTACCATCGCCAACTCCGGCATTTGCTCTGTTTGCTAATTTACCCCAATATATTAAGGAGCCTTATAAAAGGTATATTGAAAACCAGATTAGGGAGGAATTTAATTTTACTGGTGTGCCAATACAGGTTTATTTCAGGAAAAAATAGAGATATTTTTTGTTCTTCAATTGTACAAACAGGTACTAACCAATTTTAATCAAAAGGTAATTCGGAATTATTTAATTCTGGATAATATTTATTAACTGTTTTTTTTACTTTATCGAGCCACAATTTCCTTTGCAGGTCAGAACTGGCAACTATTATTCTGAACATTTTCCGGTAAAAGTTTTTTACCCCACATAAATAAAAAATACAGTTATTCCAGATAGTTTCCAATGGATCGAGGAATATGTTGTTTTCTCTTTCTTTGCATGTGTTTGATGTATTGAATACAATTGCAGTTTTCGCTTTTAGTAATCCAATTGGCACTCCTTCGCCATCTTTAAATTCGTATGCAATTCCAGGACGGATTACCCTGTCGACCCAACCTTTTAAAATAGCTGGCGGTTGCCCCCACCAATTGGGGTGTACAATAATAATTCCATCAGCCTGAACTAGTTCTTCGCAATGTTTTTTAATTGCCGGATCAACAAAAGCGTTTTTTGGAATTTCAGAAGCCGGCAAGTTTGGAACGAATTTTTCCTGATATAAATCGTGAAATAAAATATTGTGGCCATTTATTTTTAATTGTTCGACGGCTGCCTGGGCAATAGCATGATTAAAACTGCCTGGATCGGGGTGAGCAAGAATAGTAAGGATGTTCATTTTTTGAACATAAAGATCGTTATAAAAAATAAAAAAAGTGCTGATTGAATTATTTCTTTCAGCACTTAATAATGATTTTTTATTCCGAAGCAGGAATTAAATCTTTATTTTTTTCTGTTGGTTTGGTAAAAATTCCAATTACGCCTTTTAGCCCAACACTCATGGCAATATTAAAAAAGAAAGCCAGGAAAGATATCAGTAATAAAAATCCACAAAGAGCAGCTAGAATCATGTATAGGTTAAATTCTCCATCGAAATAAATAGTACGTCGCAACATGCCTTTTAATCCAGCCATTCCCATAAATGCCCCCATTCCTATTCCACCTACAAGGTGAGTCCAAAAATGGAAATTGGTTAATTTGTTGCTGTATAATTTCGCTCCATTTGTAAGAATTGGAAACAAAAAGTAAATGGCAGAATACAATGTCATTGATAATCCAACCAGTATAGCGACATGAACATGAGGTCCAATAATCCACTGTGTATTATGAAGAATCCGGTTTAAACCAATGTCGGCTTGCATAATTCCGGCTGGAACAGCTAGTGCGAATCCAAGCAATCCACCAAGTAAGAATTTCAGAGGGGCAGTCATTTTTAGTGGACGGGCACTCCAAAGTGTAGCGAGTACAATAAAAAACGCAAGACCCTGTGTAATCAGCTCAAAGGCTGTTACTAATTCACCTGAAACAATTTTTAATATTACAGGTTG
Organism: Mariniphaga sp.; assembly: GCA_013203525.1. GTDB lineage: Bacteria > Bacteroidota > Bacteroidia > Bacteroidales > Prolixibacteraceae > JABMQB01. Next base: position 469 of record JABMQB010000084.1, on the reverse strand, counting down.
CGATTGGTCAGAAAGAAGATGATGCGACCAAACGGTCCATGAAACAACAAGTTCGACTAAAAGTGCGGCTCTTGCAATATTCTGCATAAATAGTTTTTTACCGGTTATTAATGTGGCAAGCAAATACCATGTTCCGGCAACAAATATTAATACAAGCCCATCAGCAATAAGATCGAGGCCCCACCAAAACCAGTTTTTATATAGAAGTGCATCAACGGCCGTTTTTTCAAGGCTATGACCAACAATTTCTCCAATCATATAAACCAATATTAAAACTCCGGTAAAAAGAATGATCCCTGCATTCAAGGCAACATCAACAGTTCCGCGAGCAATAGCAGCAACCGGTAATGAAATATACCCAATCCGAATAGGTTTTCGGGGAAAATATTTTCTAATGCGTTGGAGGAGTAATTAACAATCTGGATGTTAATTACTTATGTTATTTTTGTTGTTCTGCTCAATATATAAT
>JABMQB010000865.1 GCA_013203525.1 Mariniphaga sp. | reverse complement strand
TGATTTATTATTTGTTGATTTTATAAAATATTAATAATCATGACTAGAAAGATTTATTCGATTCTGTTTTTGAGCATCTTATTTACAATAATACTTTGCTCCTGTGAGAACTCCTCAAAAGATCAAGAAACAAATAAACCTAATATTATTGTCGTTTTTTGCGATGATATGGGTTATGGTGATTTAAGTTGCTTCGGACACCCAACCATCAAAACTCCACAGCTTGACAGGTTGGCTGCTGAAGGACAGAAATGGACAAGCTTTTATGTGACTGCTCCCGTTTGCACTCCAAGCAGGGCCGGATTAATTACGGGGAGATATCCAGTACGTTCGGGTTTCATGGGCGGAGTATTGCACCCAATCTCAAAAGGGGGTCTTCCTCAAAGTGAAATAACAATCCCGGAACTTCTTAAGGATGCCGGCTACTCCACCGCCTGCATCGGGAAATGGCATCTGGGTCATTTACCTCAATTTTTGCCCACCAATCATGGATTTGATTATTATTATGGCATTCCATACAGTAACGATATGGATAAGATTGACGCTGTAAAGGATAATCCTATGGAAGCAAATATAAACCCTGAAATCCGCTTTTTTAATGTCCCGTTAATGCGCAATACAGAAATCATTGAACGCCCGGCACAACAAACAACCATCGTCAAAAGATACACCGAAGAGACAGTGCAATATATCAATGACAATAAGGAAGGACCATTTTTTATTTATCTGGCACACAACATGCCTCACATTCCTCTTTTCCGTTCACTAGATTTTGAAAACAAAAGTGAACGGGGAATCTACGGAGATGTAATTGAAGAAATAGACTGGAGTGTTGGACAAATCAGGAAAGCTCTCGAAGATAATGGCATTGCAGAAAACACACTGGTGATTTTCACATCGGATAATGGTCCCTGGCTAAGGTTTGATCAACAAGGTGGTTCGGCAGGCTTGTTACGCGGTGGAAAAGGATCAACCTGGGAAGGGGGAATGCGTGAACCTACAATTTTTTGGTGGAAAGGGAAACTTAAGACCGGTATTGTCAGCGATATGGGATCCACACTCGATTTTCTTCCTACATTTTGCAATCTGGCTGATGTTCCTGTGCCCGATGATAGACATATGGACGGTTTTGATTTAACCAAAACATTGCTTTATGGAGAAAAAAGTCCTCGTGATATCATGATATTTTCCCGGGGTAATGATGTAGCTGCCATTCGTAAGGGTGATTTTAAAGCTCATTTTATTGTACGACGAGATCCGGAATTGCAAGAACAGCTGCCCCTGTTGTACCATTTAGGACATGACCCTTCAGAGAAATACAACATTGCCGATCAGTATCCCGAAATTATTGATGAGTTAAGATTGGAAGCCGAAAAGTTTAAAAAAACAGTAATTCCAGTTGTTGATCAAGTGAGATTAAGATGATTTATTATTTGTTGATTTTATAAAATATTAATAATCATGACTAGAAAGATTTATTCGATTCTGTTTGCAGTATTTATGTTGTACTGTATAACATCCTCAGGTCAATCAAAACTGCAGTCTGTTTCAGAGGTGACTGTGGACGATTATGAAGCGCATGTATTTACGAGTTCAAAAGGCGATACAATTTCATATAGACTGTTTGTTCCCCTAGGTTATGATGCAGACAAAAAGTACCCGCTGGTGCTGTTTCATCATGGCGGTGGCGGCAGTGGCAATGACAATAAACGTCAAATCGAGGGTCCCTGTCCTAAAGAATGGGCCGGACCAGAAAGACAGAAAAACAATCCATGTTTTATAGTCGCACCACAGATACCGGGGAACAGATCAAGGGAAAGAGAAAACCAGCCCGACAGGACTGAAATTATGCGGGAACATATTCGAACAATTCATGAGATCCTTGATCATCTCGAAGCTAAGTTCTCCATCGATAAAAGCCGTGAATATGTTACGGGTCTTTCCATGGGAGGAGAGTGTACCTGGATATCGATTATCGAACGGCCAGTTCGGTTTGCAGCAGCAGTCCCTATTTGTGCAGGCGATAAGTTTATCGGTATGAGTGCAAGTGAGAGGGGAAAAAAATTTGCACAGTTCCCACTCTGGATCTTCCATGGTGATGAGGACAATGTGATTTCAGTTGATGTTTCTCGCGAGGTTGTTAAGGAACTAAAAAAAGCCGGAGGAAATCCTATTTATACAGAATATCCGGAGACGAATCACAATAGCTGGTCGAAAGCTTACAGAGAGTCGGAGATGATTGAGTGGCTATTTGATCAGAAACGGGTAGACAATTGATAATAACTAATTATTTAGATTCATACACTAAAATCATATGAGATGAAAGATTATTTTAAATATATAATAATAATAACAGCGGTCATTATACTTAGTGCCCCTACTATATCTGCCCAGCAAACAGAAGAAAAGTTTGAGGGGAATGTTAGCTTCAGTTACAAATACCTTCTTTATTTACCAGACGGCTATGAAATAGATAATGAAAAAGAGTATCCATTTCTACTTTTTCTACACGGAGGAGGCGAAAAGGGAGAGAATTTAAACAGAGTAAAAGTAAACGGACCACCCAAATTCCTTGAAAATAAAAAAGATTTTCCTTTCATTGTTGTTTCTCCTCAATGTCCTGGAGATGAACGTTGGACTGCCTATAAACTTAATGCACTTATAGAGGGATTAGTCGAAAAATATCGAATAGATAAAGAGCGTATCTATTTAACAGGACTTAGTATGGGCGGATACGGGACATGGGATTTAGCCTCAAATTATCCTCACTGGTTTGCTGCCATAGCACCAATTTGTGGGGGTGGTGATGTTCGAAGAGTTAGAGCGTTAAAAGATATACCAGTTTGGACATTTCATGGTATGAGAGATAATGTAATTCCAATAGAACGTTCTTTAGAACTGGTACGAGCACTTGAAAAAATTGACGGCAATATAAAATTTACAGTCTATCCCGAAGCCAATCATAATTCATGGACAAAGACTTATAACAATCCTGAACTTTGGGAATGGTTTTTAAAACATAAACGTGTGGATACGGAATAATTAATAAATCCTTAAAAAAAGAAAAAATGAATACAATTCAGCGTTATTTTTCTCAAAATTCCATAATTGGAATTACACTACTGGCAACTGCACTTCTGTTTGTTACATGCGATACAGCCAATAAAGCTAATTCTGAGAATACTGACAATGACGGTCAGGTGCTATTTATCGGTGATGATATTGCAATTGCTGAAACCGTTTACGGAAAAGTAAAAGGATTCATTCTACGGGACATTTACCAATTCAGGGGAATCCCATATGGTGCTGATACTGGTGGTAAAAATCGTTTCATGCCTCCCCAAAAACCGGAACCCTGGGATGAAATTTATCCTGCAGTATGGTGGGGAAATGCTGCACCGCAAAGGATGGATAACCGATATGGTAATACTATCGCATCCTTTAAGGAGCATTGGAATTACGATGATGTCAGTGAAGATTGTTTAAAATTAAATGTATGGACTCCTACCATTGACGATGAAATAAAGAGGCCTGTTATGGTTTGGTTTCATGGTGGTGGATTTACAAATGGAAATGCTATTGAGCAGGATGGTTATATGGGAGAAAATCTAAGCCGGAAAGGAGATATAGTCTTTGTTTCTATCAACCACCGTTTAGGACCAATTGGTTTTTCAGATTTATCGGCTGTCGGTGGTAAAAAGTATGCCAATTCTGGAAATGTAGGTGCCCTTGACATGGTGGCAGCCCTGGAATGGGTTCAGGAAAATATTTCCAATTTTGGTGGTGATTCCGAAAATGTAACTATTATGGGACAGTCTGGCGGAGGTGGAAAAGTATGTACTCTTGCTGCAATGCCTAAGGCAAAGGGACTAATCCATAAGATGGTTCCCTTAAGCGGATCTTCAACTCAGGCTGGTAATCAAGAATCATCGCAAAAACTGGGTGAATATATTTTAGATGAAGCCGGACTAATACCTTCAGAAATAGATCAACTTCAGGAGATGCCATGGAAAGAATATATTGAATTGGCAAACAGGGCATCCCGTAAATATACTCAGGAAAACGAAGTAATCGGTCGCGGTGGTTTTCGGCCTGTTGCCGATGGTATAAATATTCCAAAAGGTAAGTTCTTCAATGATTCTGAGGGTATATCATCTGATGTACCAATGATTATATGCAGCACGGTGCACGAAAGGACTTTAAGTATGAACGATCCTGAATTGGAGAAAATTTCAGAAGAAAAAGCCAAAGAGAGGTTAGAAAAAGGTACAGGTTTACGTGGTGGTCCTTTGGGTGAAAATGCATCTAAAGTATATGATGCTTACAAAAGTGCCTTCCCCGATGCCAAACCAATTGAATTGCTTAACATGATAAGCAGTAACCGCAAAGGACTTATTGAAACTGCTAATACAAAGGTAATTCAAAAATCTCCAGTTTATGTTGCCTGGTTTGGATGGAGTCCTCCTTTGTTTAATAACCGCATGAGGGCATTCCATTGCTCTGACATTTGTTTCTGGTTTTATAATACTGACTTTATGTTAACACATACCGGTGGTGGCAAAAGACCACGTGCGCTTTCCGAGAAAATGTCGGATGCATTGCTACAGTTTATGCGTACCGGAGATCTCAATGTAGAAGGATTGCCAGATTGGCCTGAATATACGGTAGAAAAAGGAGAAACCTTGATTCTCAATGATGTTTGTATTGTTCAAAATGATCCTGACAGGGAAGCACGTAATGCTATCCCGGATTGATTATATAAGTAATAGTAAAAAAGTAGTATTGAGCTTTTCAGTCCAAGCCATACTTTTATAATGCAGGCTGAGTAAAAACGTAAACATTTAGAAAAACCGGATTATGACAAACAAAAAACTCTCAAGAAGAAAGATGATCGGATGCAGCACTGTTGGCATACTTGGAGCTATGAGTGGTATTGCGTTTCAAGCAAACGCATTTTCTGAAATACCTTTTAAGGAATCGAATTTCAAAAGTGACCTACCATTCCGTATCAGTCTGAATACTTCTACCATTAGAGCATATAAGTTAAGTGTTGATGAACAGATCGATATGGTTGCTGATGCTGGATTTGACGGCATTGAATTATGGGTAAGGGATGTTGAATCTTATATTAATCAGGGAGGTACTGCCGAATCCCTTGCAGAAAGGCTGAGATCCAGGAACCTGATTTTGGAGAATATGATTGGTTTTGCACGCTGGTTCAGTGAAGATGCGGAAAGCCGCTCAAGTGGCCTGGACCAGATGCGCCGGGAAATGGAAATGACTGCAAAAATTGGAGGTAAATATATTGCAGCACCCATTCAGGGTGTGAAATCATTGGACAAGTCAATATTTGGAGAATACGCACAACGTTACCACGACATTCTGAATCTTGCAGACCAGACAGGTGTAGTTCCAATTCTGGAACTCTGGGGTCACGGAGCACTTAACAGCCTGGCTGACTGTGCTCATATTGTAATTGGGACAGGTCATCCGAAAGCAGCTATGCTACTTGACTTCTATCATCTGTATCGTGGAGGCAATGATTGGGATACCCTGGATTGCATTAATGGCAGACGGTTACCGGTTATTCATATCAATGACTATCCGGCAGATCCGCCTTTTGATCAACTTAGGGATTCCGACAGGGTATTTCCCGGCGACGGGATATGTCCCTTTAATGAATTGATTCCCAAACTCTACGAGGCAGGATTCCGTGGAGGATTTTCCGTTGAATTGTTCAACAAGGGATACTGGGAAACAATGGATGCGCAAACAATATTGCGTGAAAGCTACGAAAGAACTTATCGTGTTTTAAAAGAGGCAATGTCCGGTATCAAAAATAATTAAAATGAAACATTTTATGCATTTAAAAAGACCAAGCTTAATTTTAGTAGTTCTATTTTTTGGAATAGGCCTGTATGCACAGGATTCCACCTTGATCAACCCTCAAGGAATAGAATTTATCCTTATTAAACCAGGCAAAATGATCGTAGGCAAATTCCAACCTACTGTAAATAGATCGGTTGGTGGAAGACCAAGAACAACTGACTCTCCCCCAAGGCCTACACTTCCTGAATCAGATTATGTACTGGCAGAGCAGATGGCTAAAAATGATGCTCTCCCAGGTTTTGAAGTGGAAATCGAAAGGGCTTTTTACATTGGCAAATATGAAATTACACAAGGCCAATGGAAAAAAGTAATGGGTTCGAACCCATCTTATTTCCAAAGAGATAAAGTAGAATATAATGATGACATGCACCCTGTTGAAAGCGTAAGCTGGCAGGATGTGCAGGTATTTATTAAAGAATTGAATGCCCTCGATAAGAATAATACCTATCGCTTACCAACTGAGTTTGAGTGGGAATATGCTGCACGTGCCGGTGCCGATGATGACATTTCATGGGATGAAATTCGTGCTTCGGCAGTAATTGGTACAACAACTACAAGCGAAGTTGGAACCAAAAAGCCAAATGCCTGGGGGCTTTATGATACTTTAGGCAATGT
>JABMQB010000083.1 GCA_013203525.1 Mariniphaga sp. | reverse complement strand
CAGTAAGGGGGATGATTTATAAAATTATGTTGAACGATGCCGCACGACTACTTCTATGGGTATTCTTTGGAAGGCATTATGATTTTTGGATAAGCAAATGAAAGTTTTTGGGCAAATGTTTCTATGAAAGAATAAAAATTCAAGCATAATTATTAGTTTTTGTTTATTTCAAGGCATACCATTCCCATTACGGTAAATAGCGCCGTTTGAATATCTTTGATTATTAGAAAGAACGTTGGTTTGATTTTTTTTAAGTTGGTTGTTCTTTAATTTCTACAGTTGCAGCAACCGGTCTCATAATACCCTTTTTGCAAATCGGGCAAATTGCGGGATCTTTACCGCTTAAGTTTCGCCAAATATCAATGGCCGGTAAGCCTTCCAATTGAGGAAGGAAAGCAGGGTTGTCCAAAAGACAAAAGCATAAAGCGGTTTTTGTTTGGGCATTAACAGAGGCAAGAATTCCAAAATATCTTATTTTGTAAAATCCACAAGGCAGTATGTGCCTTAAAAAGCGGCCTATAAACTCATCGGCATCAAGAGTTATGGTTTTGTTAAAAACACCGGATTTGTAATCTTTATACCTGAAAGTGATCTTACCATCGTCATCAGAAATAATTCTGTGATTGGAAATAGCTACACGGTGAGTGTAGTTTCCCAAATATTTAATAACACTATCAGGTCCGCCAAATGGTTTTTTTGAATAAACATTCCAGTTCTTCAAATAGAGTTTATTCTTTAATACTTCAAAACTTTTCACATCATCAGGAAGTTTGACTTCATTTTTCAAAATACCCTGACCGATGAGTTTGCACAAGATTCCACGAAAAATTTTGCTAAGCACTTTAACCGGTAAAAGAAACTTTTTCCCTGCAGCTACCCATTCCATTTCATCCTCGGAGAGGCCCCCTGCCGGAACTATCATGTGTATGTGCGGATGATAGGTAAGTGTTTGCCCCCATGTATGTAAAACAGCCACCGCTCCTGTTTGTGCCCCAAGAAATTTGGGATTTGCAGCACTGATTTTTAGAGCTTCGGATGCTGCTTTAAACAACAGGCTGTAAGTTTTACTTTGATTAATGTAAAAGATTTTATGCAACTGTTGAGGAATAGTAAACACCAGATGGAAATATCTCGTTGGTGGAAGGTTTGATTTTAATTTATCGACCCATTGTATTTGTTTTACAAATTGACATTTAGGACAATGCCTATTCCTGCATGAATTATATGAAGGCCTTTTGTGTCCACAATGATCACATTTGTCTATATGGCCTCCGAGTTGTGATGTACGGCAATTGGTAATAGCTTCTATAGCTTTAAGCTGTACAGAACATAGCTGTTGGTTCTTTACAAATTCATCGCCATATTTTCTGAAAATATCGGCTAATTCGATCTTGTTTCTTTTGTTTTCCATAATACAAAGGATTAAATATCCATATCATCTAATGGTGAAACAATAGAACCAAGATCAATGTTTGCTATGTGTAAGTAAACAGAAGTTGTTTTTATGGAAGCATGTCCCATGAAATTTTGAATAACTCTGATATTAATACCTTTTTCGAGCATGTGTGTTGCAAAACAATGGCGTAGGGTATGGAAAGAAACTTTCTTTTTGATATCTGCCCTTTTAGCTGCCTTTTTTACAATATTACCTAAAGTTGAGTTGGAAAGTTGTATTCCTTTTTTATAAGAATTTTCAAATAAATAATTTATCGGTTTTTCCACTTCATAATATTGTCTGAGCAATTGCAATGCCTTAATAGAAAGCTGTGTACATCTATCCTTTTTTCCCTTACCCTGAACAACATTAACAAGCATACGTTTTGAGTCAATATCAGAAGCTTTCATGCTTCGCACTTCTTCTCGCCTCATACCTGTTGAATAAGCAGTTGCAATCAGAGCTTTGTGTTTGATGTTTTTTGTTTCCTTAATAATCATTGCTACTTCATCTGTACTGAGTACAATTGGCAGTTTGTATTCACGTCGGGGACGTTTGATCTTTATTTTCTCCCAATCACGACCAAGCACATCTTTCTGAAGTATCTTAAATGCACTGATAGTTTGATTAATAGTGGGAGTGGAAACCTTGTCATGGGTGATACGGTAGTGTAGAAAATCCTTTAATTGTTGGACGGAAATTTTGTCTGGAGACAAGCTGTAAAAGTTTTGTAACTTTGTCATTGAACTCAGATAAAGTTCAATGGTTCTTGGACTGTAGTTCCGGTATTGCATTTCCCGGATCATACGTTCCTTTAACGAATCATCTTTTTTTTCATTTTTGTGAAATTTATGAGTTAATAATTAATCTCACAAATTTAGACAAAAAAATTACCGCCTCTGCTAAGAGGCGGTTTCGTTCAACTCCGAAATAATAACACCCCTACTGCGTATATCCGCCCAATTTGGGATGCTATTGTGCATTAATAGTGTATATT
>JABMQB010000864.1 GCA_013203525.1 Mariniphaga sp. | reverse complement strand
GAACAAAGATAAAATTGAAAACATTTCAAGAATTATTGAAGTTGATGGTCCTCATCATGAATTTTGGCAATACAGAATCTATGATAAATACAGAGATGCAGTAGCTGAAATAGAAGGTTTTGAAACTCTAAGAGTGCCAGTTACTGAAATAAAGCAAGACAACAAATTAATTAATAGCTTATTTAAAAGTCCAATCTATGTACTATTTGAAAAAAATTACAATCGAAATTTAAAAGAATTTATTGATGAGTATATTTTAATTTTTTCACCTGTTGCAATAGCAAGAATTCAAAAAACTTTAATAGAATACTTTTTAACTAACTTAGAAATACTAAAACAACCTAAAATAAACATTGCCATTATTGAGAGGGATGTTCCATGCGGAGCGTTAAGTATTGAAAATTTAGACGAATATTTTACTAATTTAAATGCTTTACTAAGAGATGGCAGCAAACTTGAATTACCAAAAATTGAATTAACAATATTTCCAGATAATAGATTTTTGAAATACACCTCATTACATCTAAAGGCAAAAATTGGAAATGAAATTTATTTTAATAAGAACTCGGAAAATTATGATATTATAATTGACCATTCAATATTAAGACGGTCGTGTATTTATAAAGAAAATAACTATCTAACTGATAATAAAATCATAATTCGGTCAAGCCATTATAGTGATAATAGTTTTGGAAATTCACGCAGAGTATATTGTGCAGAACCTTTGCAATATAAACCGTTAGTGAAAAAGCAAAACGATGGTAGTTATAGCCCAGTTACTCAAATAGAAAAGAATATTAATTTTTTCATTTAGAATATTTTTAGAAAAACAAGATATTGGCCAGGACAACTTCCAATAATATCAAGAGCATTACAACATTTACCTGTAATAGGTCTCTTACCGACTGGTGGAGGTAAGTCACTTACTTTTCAATTATCTGTTTTGATGCAGCCGGGTTTATGTGTAGTTGTTGACCCAATAAAATCATTGATGGAAGATCAGGTAAGGGTATTAAAAGATAATTGGATTGATTGCTGTGAATATATAAATTCAACAATTCCAAGCCGAAAAAAAAGAGAAAGATTAATTAATTACAGGTACGGTGAATCTCAGATGCTATTTGTTTCACCCGAACGGTTTGTGATGAAGGAGTTTAGAGATGTAGTAAAAAATATTAATTCTTTTTTTGGTTTAGCTATTACATTTTGTGTTATAGATGAGGTTCATTGTGTTTCTGAATGGGGACATGATTTTAGAACTACCTATCTTTCTTTAGGGAAAAATGCTCAAAAAAAATGTGCAACAAAAAATAAAAGCGGAAATGTAACTTTGGTTGGATTAACCGCCACTGCCTCCTTTGATGTTCTTACTGATATTGAAAGGGAACTTCAAATAAAACACGATGATGTAGCCAACGCTATCATTTCGATAGATAATACGATAAGACCAGAATTATTTTTTAACATAATTGAAACAAATGGATTAACATTTAAGCTAACTGAAAAAGATCAGAACATAAAGGATATTATTGGGAAATGTAAACAAGTCTTAATAAATGACTCAATAAATGAATTAACAAATATTTTAAAAAGTATTGATGAAACTACGATTGATACTTCACTAAAACAACATTTTACTGAATTTGAGATTAATTTTGAGAAACAGGAATCCGATATAAAAAAGAACCCTGATTATATTAAAACTAAAAATAAACTTTTAGATACAGCTATTTCTGATAATTCAAAAGATATTACCACAATAATATTCTGTCCCCATACTAAAGGTTCTTATGGTGTAACAGAAAGAGCGAATAAGTATCCAAATAACAGAGAAATATTTGAAAACCTGAATATCAACCATGAAAGTAAAGGATTTTTCATGGGAGGTGATGATGAAATATCGGTAAATGTAATTGAACAAGCACAAAAGGATTTTGTAGATTTTGTTAATGGGAAAAAAACATACATGGTTTGCACAAAAGCATTTGGAATGGGGATAGATAAAGAAGATATTCGTGCAATTTATCATATAAATTTCACAAATTCACCTGAAAGTTACATTCAAGAAGCCGGAAGAGCTGGCAGGGATAAAGGAAAATCTTTATGTACAATTATTATTGATAGAAATAAATTTTATAAATTAACAGATGAGTCAGTTAAAAATCTAAATAGACTTAAACTTTTCCCAACAATACAAGATAGATTAATTTTTAGAAATATTTTTGAACAATACAAAGTTTTTAATAACAGAATTTACAATGTCTATCACAAATCTACAGATTCAATATTAAATAAAATTTCATCTTCACATTTACCCGATGATTTAAAAAATGAAATATTTAGAAACAAGAACAATGACGAACATAAATATTTAGTAGATTTTTATCAAGATAAAGATATACATGACTTTTTTCATAAAAATAGTTACAAAGGTATTGAAACAGAGATTTATCAAATATATAGATTTTTTAATTAATCATTTGGTATAAATGAGAAAAAAATAAAGTTATTAGAGGTATCATTTAATGCAGAACAAGAATCAAATTTTGTTTTTTATTTAACTCCTGACGGGAACCATATTGGTAATTTATGGATTAATAATAGTGATAAATTTGCAAAAGGAAAAATATTAACCACAGAGAGTCCGCCACATGCAACTATACACGGATTAGGAGTAAATGTGGAACCTGATTTAAACCTGACAAATGAAATATTAGTATTTCTACTTAATAAATACGAAACGACTGATACTAATTTAAGTTTTTTTAATTCCTTAAATCAGGATATAGAAGAAGGTTTAAATCATGGTAAATCATTGAAGAAAAATTTTGAAGAATGTGATAAAAAGGAATTTGAGTTTGAAATTCCTGTATTAATAAATACAGAAAAACTGGAGGAAAGAATTAAAAATGACTTTAACTTGCCTCAAAAAGATATTTTTTTCAATCGTCACAATATACAAGAACAGAAATCAGTTGAAGATTTTTTAAAGACAATAAAAGATAAATCTTCCTCTTTTGAAGATTTTATCTTAAGAGTTGAGGAGCATTGGAATTGTAATATATTCAGTAGTCCAACCTATCAAAATAATAGAAAACAATACAAAGAATTTTATTATTCCACATTAAATAAAAGTGACATATCAAGAATTATCTATAGATTGATGTGCATTGCTTTTGTAGGAGATTACACAATTGATTATAATAAAAATATTTTTAAATGTACTATACTGAAAACGTCAAAGGAAGAATACATAAAAAATACATCCCTTTTCATTAATAAGTATATTTCAAATGAAAAAGCTAAAGAAATTATTACAAAATTGAGAATAGATTCCAAAAAAAATGATGATTTCAATACTATTCTAAAATGCATAAGGACTATTTTGGAATTCACTTATAATGAAGTAGTAGCAAAACGAAAAAGAGCTGCTGAAGATATGTATACATTTATTATAGATAGTATTGAGAGGGGCAATGCTATAAAACAAAAATCTTTATTTAAAAATTATTGGTACAATCATTATCTAAAGGAAGATCTATATTATTATTTTAATGCCAAATATGCACGAAAGGGTTTTAAAATAGATGGCATGGATTATTCCTTAACAGATGATTCAGATGAAGGCAGATTATCAGAATGGAAAACATTTATAAAATATGGTTCTATTTTAAATAAACAAAGTAGTTTTATTTCAGAATGCAAAATGATGAGAGGGTCATGCAGAAGAATTAGGAGGACGTTGAGTCAAACTGATTTAAACGATGAATGGGTTTTAAAACTTTTATATTCGTTTGCTACTTATGGATTAAATAATGCTTATTACTTAGAAGAGGCAAGTCAAAATTTTTTAGATGGTTTCAGAATTCTATATGTAAAAAAAAGTGGTGCGAATAATGAATATGATATTTTTAAAAAGTACATTATTGAATTTGAAAATTTACTTATAGAGAGTGTTAATATTCCTGAAATAATTGAATATTTTTACTTAGCAAAACATTCTATCATGATTGAAGTAAATTTATCATTTACATCAAAAATGATAAATAATCATAATGAAATAAAAATATTACATTCTTAAGTATATGAAAGAAATAAACGAATTACTTGATATAAGCTACAAAAATCTTGAGGAGCTTAAAAAGAAACTTGGTGATCTTGATAATGTTCATCAAGATATATTAGATTTAAAAGATGCTGCAATAGCAGGAAAAGAAAGTAGTGATAAAATTCCAAAAGAATTTCAAAAGAAATTTGATGATATAAAATTACTTTCTGAGAAATATCTAAAAGATATTGGTATTTCAACTAATATTTATTTTGATGGGAACAACAAACTTTTTGAACAAAATCAAACTGATTTTAAAAACAAAATTAACGATTTACATACTAAGAATGAAGACCTGCAAGACAAAATAAGTTTGCTTGAAATACAAATAAAAAAATTATCAGAAATTGATTTAGAGGGTGGATTTAGGGAGTTGCAAGATACTCTTGCAAATATATTTAAGTCTATAAATGACATCAATATTACATTAACACAAATAACTCAATCTCTTAATGGAATAGTTCAAACAGTAGGAGTATTACAAAATTCAATTAATGACGGCTTCAAGAAGACAAAAGAAGATATTGAAAAACACTTGACTAAACAAGACAATGATGCAGATAAGAATAATGAGTTTCTTATAAATAAAATTCAATTATTATCTGACCATAATGCATTACTAAAAAAAGAAATTAAAAAAAATAGAATTATTAAGTATGTAGGTTTTGGATTAGCAGCACTTATTATATTAATTTATTTGATGATAAAAAATATATAGCCATTAAGCT
>JABMQB010000863.1 GCA_013203525.1 Mariniphaga sp. | reverse complement strand
TTGTGCAAACTGGTAATTTCCCTCTCCTATTTGAGTCTCAAGAACTTTAACATTAAAATTAAGTTTACTTTCAATCAGGTCTTCCAAATCCTGATATTCTGCATGATCCCGATTGGGAATTGTCAAAATATAAACTTTTCCATCGGTACTTCTGATAAAAAACAGGCGTGACTGGTCAGGGCTTCCTTCTTCCAAAGAATTCAAAAACCGAAGATGCCCTTTAAATTCCAGGATTTCAGCATTATCCCATTCGAGGTTTCTGGGTTCGGTATTTAATTGTTCGATTAGGTCATTATTGCCCTCACTGGCAACCGAAGAAAGATATTTATACAATATTTCGCCCGATGGATCAATTGATCCGGCTGCAAAACCGTTTGCCAAAAAACAAATTAAAAATGCTAAAATCAGTCCAAGGAATTTCAGTTTAGAAAACATAGTTTTTATAAAAAGCACAAAATTATTCATAAGTTAATCCCCCATTTTTTGTTAGAAATGTAGTTAGTTTTATAAATTGACTAACTGCAATATAATACAAATTGGTGATTTATGCATAATCAAAATTAATCCCTCTCCCGCCAAAACGGAATCTCCCCTGAGTTAGGGGAGAAATTAAATAATAGCTATTTAGAATTAGATTTAAAAGGAAGGATCAGGAATGACAAAATTTGCTTTAGCTGAACTGGAGAAAGCAAAGCGGATATTTAAAAAGCTGTGAATAGCAGATATCACAAAGCTTCCTAATTCCGATTATTAATTATACGGCCGGTAGGTATTATTCGGTATTAGGTGAATTCCCAAATAAGTATTATAATTGATTTAGTGAAAAGGAAAATTGAATTACTTGCACCAGGCGGAGATATTGATTCCATAAAAGCTGCAATTCTTGCCGGGGCAGATGCTGTTTTTTGTGGCTTAAATAAATTTAATGCCAGAAACCGCGCAACCAATATAAATTTTGAAAATTTACAAGGGATTTTAAGGCTTGCCCACAAAAATAATTGTTTGGTTTTTCTTACTCTGAATATTATTATAGTGGAAAGTGAAATCCCAGCCCTTTTTAGTATACTCAACAATTTAATTAATACAAGTATCGATGGAGTTATTGTACAGGATTTAGGTTTGTTTTACCTGCTATCTACCTATTTCAAAAACCTTACAATACACGCATCTACCCAGCTTTCCACACATAACAAGGGACAGATACAGTTTTTAGGTCAATTGAATGCCTACCGAATTAACCTGTCAAGAGAGTTAAATATTAATGAAATAAAATCATTAACAACAACTGCCCTTCAAAATAATATTGAAACTGAAGTATTTATCCATGGTTCTTATTGCCTGTCGTTTTCGGGAATTTGTTATATGAGTTCCGTTCATGGAGGAAATTCAGGAAATCGTGGCAGGTGTAGCCAACCATGCAGAGATAGGTATATAACTACTTCTGTTGGAAAAAATTACCCCTTGAATCTAAAAGATAATTCCGCTTTTAATAATCTTGACGAATTGAATGATGCAGGTGTTTCCTCAATAAAGATTGAAGGTAGAATAAAGGAGTTTGATTATGTGTATACAGTGGTAAAATCATGGAGAAAACAACTCCAAAGTTTTTATAATCAAGAAAAACTACTTAGCGATAATAGTGACCTCTACAAAGTTTTCAATAGGGACTTTTCCAATTCCTTTTTAATAGGAGATATAAGTAAGGATATGTTTATTGATAATCCACGCGATCATTCAATAGAACATCTTTCTAAAATTAATAATTATTTGTCGAATGATAAAAAAATTAAAGATCAAATAGAATTGTATGAAGAAAAAGAAATAAGCAAAACCTTTATCAGAAAAGAAATTGATCAATTAAGTATAAAAAAAGCCCCGTTGATTATTAGCGTTTCGGGGAAATACGGTAAGCCATTAAAAATATCGGTTAAAACTCCCGATAATTTATTTGTTGTGTATTCAGAAATTAATCTTGAAGATGCCGGAACTGAAGCTTTAAATCGCAAGATGGTATTAAAAAGATTAAAAGCCTTAAATGAGACAGAATATTATATTCAACAACTGGTGTTAAATTTTCAGGGTGATATTTATCTGCCATTTAAGGAACTTACTTCTATTAAAAAAAGAATTTTATTCATTCTTAATGGATCAACGGAAACGGTTGCACCAATTACTGTTCCAGTCATAAAAAAACAAAACGATATAATAATCAATCCCACTCTTTCTGTATTAATCTCCTCACAAAATGATATTGAGCTTTGTAAAAAAACCTCAGCAACTATCTACTTTCAACTACCTGATGCCTTTAAAAAAAGCAGTACTAATCTGACTAATCTTTTTAAAAAGAACAATAAATTAATTCCATGGTTCCCATCTGTTTTAATTGGCGAAGATTTTTGTGCCGCTGTAGAGTTTCTTCATCAGTTACAACCTAATCATATTGTAACAAATAATACCGGAATAGCTCATGAAGCCTATATCAAAGGAATCCCATGGATAGCAGGCCCCTATCTTAATATTGTTAATTCTTTTAACCTGATCTGTTTAAAAGAAAGTTTTAATTGTGCCGGTGCATTTATTTCAAATGAAATCAGCAAAATTCAAATTCAGAATATAAAAAAACCAAAGGATTTCAATCTGTATTTTAGCATCTACCACCCTATCGTGCTAATGACTAGTAGGC
>JABMQB010000862.1 GCA_013203525.1 Mariniphaga sp. | reverse complement strand
TGCTGACTGTGGACTGCCAACGACTGAAAGGAGTCCGTATGGACAGTTCTATTTTTAAAATGTATCAATTTATCCCGTTTTTAGTATAGTAGTATGAAGCGAAGAAAACGACACGAAGTAAGTACGTATGTATCCGTATGGACGGATTCATTTCGTTTCATTACTCATATTGAAAATAGTCAGGCACTTATCAACTTGCTTTCATTTTATTCTTATGATTTTTCAAAAAAAGTAAGAGAATTACCTATATTAAAATAGGTAATTTACCTATATCAAAATAGGCAAATTGCCGATGTTTTTTACAAAAACAGTAAATAACTTTACACCCTTTATTGTTTCCATTAAACAAATCGAAGGTATTTCTATACAATTAATAACTATAATAATGCAAAAATCAAAAATATATCCTATTGAAATTCTACTAATTGATAGTATTCCTAAAAATATTGATTTAGTAACACAAATGTTAAATAAAACTAAATTTCAACATACATTACATACTGCAAATAGTATAACTGAAACATTAGACTTTTTAAGAAAAAAAGGTAAAAATAAAAACAAGCCGAAGCCTGATGTAATTTTCCTTAATTCTGATACTGCCTTAAATTTTGAAAAAGAAATTTTAAAAGAAATTAACAGCAATATAAGCTATCTACATATCCCTGTTTTATTTCTAAAAATTACGAAAAACAAAATAGAAATAGTAAAAGCAATTAATAAGCAATTAAATTATAAATCAACAAAAGAACTTGATATTGAATATTTTATGGAATCCATTATCTCTCTTAAAAAATTCATGGGTTCACTTTATCAGACAGAAAAAGAAAAATTTGGTGGAATGATGAATAGAAGGTTGTACTTAACCTAACAGGTTTTTTTCAAGCTGTTAGGTTGGAAACTGAATGAAAATCGTAAAGACAAGTCATGACTTGTCTCTACAATAAAATTGTCTCTATACAAAAACAATAATAACAATCTAATGACCGTCAAATGACAACTGAATAACAATCTAATAATAAACATAAAAACTTAACATTATGAAACATTTAAACAAATTAATAATGCTGCTCATGGCATTAACAATGAGTGCAAGCCTGATGGCTGCTGACCAAGTTGTAACCAGCAATGCCAATTCCGGGGCAGGTACTTTACGGCAAGCCATTGTTGATGCTACCGATGGGGATGAAATCACTTTCAATCTCACATCCGGCAACGAAACCATTACCATTTTATCAGAACTGGGAATTACCGAAAGCCTTACTATTAATGGTTCAAATACCGTCGGAAGCGGCACAGAAGTAACAGTACAGGTTACAACTCCAGGCGCATCTACGTATCGTGTATTTAATTGCAGTGGATCCGGGAAAACTGTTTCAATCAGCAATATGACTATCAAAGGAGGGGATATTGGTAGTTTATCCGGATCCGACGCCTATGGTGGCAGTATTAATCTAACTAATGGAACCCTGAATCTTGAAAAAGTTGTCATTTCCGCTTCAGGAGCGGACTATGGGGGTGGGTTATGTATTACAAATAATGCTATCTGTACTATTAGCAACTCTTCCTTGGCGGATTGTTTTGCGGATAATAAAGGTGGTGCCATTCGCCTTGGAAACAGTTCAACCGGACTGCTTACAATTACTAATTCTACTTTTTCAGGAAATTCTTCCATCGACAATGGAGGAGGGATCTCAGCTGGTATAAGTACCAATATTCAGATTACAAACTCTACCCTATATGCAAATCGAAGTAATGTGCAAGGCGGTGGTTTAATTACAGCAGGAACCCTTGCATTAGACCATGTGACAATTGCGCATAATCATTCTGATAATAATGATTCAGGAGGTGAGCAAGGTGGGGGATTTTATTTTTATTCAGGAACTGCAACAGTAAAGAATACGATTATTGCGAATAATTTTAAGGGCAGTGGAACCTCCACTTCAGATGACTATTATTATAGTTTAGGAACACTTACTGATAATGCATACAATGTAGTGGAAAGTCAAAATACAACAACCTTAAACCAGGGATTTCAAGCGACCAACAATTTATTAAATACTGATCCAACAGGTTTAGCCAGTTCACTAACGTATGATGGGGGATATACCCAGGTTCTCGAAGTCACAGCAGGAAACCTGACATCATCTGCCAATTCAGGTGCAACAACAGAAGCCACCGACCAACGAGGATATTACAGAAAAACGGGCGGCATTTATGTTGGCGACGCGCCGTCTTCTACAACAACAAATTATATCACCCGAGGTGCATACCAATATCAAGGGGTAGTTGCACGCAATAATACAGTAGATTCGTGGTCTTCAGGAAGCAATAATTACTATACTGAAATTCAGGGAGCTGAAAACCATGTTTCTTCGGGTTCTACGGTTAAACTTGCTGGAACAGCTATTTTGATTAATTTGGAAATATCCGTTAGCCAGAGCATAACTATTGATGGGGCAGGTACGGATTTGACTATTGTTAGAGTTGCAATTCCAGGATCTGGCGGAACAAGTTCAAGAGTATTTTATATTGATGCTACAGGTGTTACCATTTCTCAATTGACAATTAAAGGAGGCGACCTTTTCGGCTCTGATTATGGCGGAGGTATTATGCTTCGACCAAATGGCGTGCTCAGCCTTAATTATGTAAATATTGTGGGATCAAAAGCCTGGGATGGCGGTGGTATTCATGCTCACCAAAGTAATACCTTAAACCTATCACACTGTTCGGTTTATGGAAACATTTCATCTGGGGCATATAAGTCGGGAGGTGGAATGAGATTATATAGTTGCAATTCTTGCTCAATTCAGAATTCCACAATTTTTAATAATACGAGCGATAACACTTATGGGGGAGGTATTTCAGCTTCATATTCAAGTGGTGCTGGAATTGAAGTTGTTAACAGTACAATTTTTGGAAATATAGCAACTGGTGATGGTTCAGATGGTAGTGGTGATGGAGCAGGTATTTGGATTCAAAACAATGATTGTACAATAAAGAACTCGACCATTTGTGGGAATTCAGCTTCTCAACAAGGTGGTGGTATTTATAACCAAGGTGGTTCAATATCAATAACCAACACAATTATAGCCGGTAATTCCAACAATGATGATTATTATTATTCAAGTGGTTCACTGACTGATAATGGCTATAATGTTGTTGAATATCAGCATTTTAGTGGATCATGGTCAGGTACTTCCGGATTTGATGCAACAACAAGTATTCTTTTTAATTATGACGATCAGGGCAATTCACGATCATCATGGAATAGTAATCATAATACTTCCGTCTCCGGCAGCTTAAATCTTTCATCAACACTTGCCGACAACGGAGGGTCAACACAAACTCTCGCAATTAGTACCGGCAGTTTTGCCATTTCAGCAGGTACTTATGATGCATCCGTAACTACTGACCAGCGTGGGGAATCCCGCCGGCAATACAATCCTACAATTGGAGCTTATGAATATACCTTCAATGCTATATCATGGGCAGGAGGAAGCTCAAGTGACTGGTCATCGACATCCAACTGGAGCCCGACAGCACTGCCTTTATCAACTGATAATATCACCATCCCTAATGTATCAAAAGCTTCGGCACCTGTTATTAGTTCAACCGGAACAGCCAATTGTAATAATCTTACTATCGAAGCAGGCGGATTCCTTACCATTCAATCTGATGCCTCCGGCACCGGCTCACTAATTGTTGAAGGAACACCAACAGGAAATGTTACAGTTGAACGCTTTCTTACATATGACAAATGGCATTATATTTCCGGGCAAACCAATATTACTGGTAATTTCAGTGTATTAACTATGGAACTAACAGGTGGGGTAAGTAACGACCAGTTTTATCGCTGGGAAGAAAGTTTAGATTGGGGAGGAAATATCGGTAACTGGGTTGATATTTTAAATGGCCCTGATGGCAATAACAGTACAATGGGAAGCGAAGGATTTATTGCCTGCAAAGGGTATAGTATCAATTATATTACAACAGATAAAACTTTAAGTCTTAGCGGAGTACCATACACTTCGAACCAAAGCATTAATATTACCAAAACAACAAATAGCACTTCAGAAGGCTGGAATTTAATTGGGAATCCTTTTTGCTCAACAATTGCGGCAAACAATAATGCAGATGCAAACAGTTTTTTAAGTACTAATAGTAGCCTGTTTGATGCAGAGTATTCAAGTATATATTTATGGAATGAACAGGCAAATTACCTGGGAAACAGAGATGATTATATAACAATTTCAAATTCAGACGTTGCTAAATATATTGCAGTAGGACAGGCATTTATGGTTTGCGCAAAAAATGATGGTACCACAGCTTTACCATTTAATACTAATATGCGAAAGCATGGAACAACTGCATTTTATAAAAATTCAGAGCAAGGAGAAGTATCAAGATTTTATTTGAGTGTAGAAAATAATGAAGGACTTTATAACGAAATACTAATAGCCTTTATGGAAGGAATGACCAATGGTTTGGATATTTCTTATGATGCAGGAAAACTAAAAGGTAATCCGAATATTGCTTTATATTCTACTTTGGTTGAGGATAATGGAACTGATTTTATTCATCAGGCTTTACCCTATTTTGAACAGGATTACTCAGTTAAAGTCGGACTGGATATTACATACGCCGGAGAATATACTTTCAAAGCAGCAATAATGGAGCAAATACCGGAAGATGTTTATGTGTATTTTGAGGATAAACTAACAACTACAGTAACCAACTTAAAAGAAACAGATACTTAT
>JABMQB010000861.1 GCA_013203525.1 Mariniphaga sp. | reverse complement strand
CATCATTTCCATTTGATACCAGGTTTCGTACATTTCACGGCCATAAATTCCTTTTAGTGTAAGACCTTTAAAAATTAATTTACTCCAGTTAATCCGGGTTGATTGAGGAAGTAATCCAAGCAGACTAATTTTTCCACCATTATACATAAGATTAACCATGTCGTTAAAAGCAACAGACGAACCTGAGCATTCAAGGCCAATATCAAATCCGGCAACCATACCAAGCGTACCCATTGCTTCTTTAATACTTTCCTTTGCCGGATCAATTACTTTTGTCGCTCCCAATTTGCGGGCTAAATTGCGACGGAATTTGCTAAGATCGGTTCCAATAATGTTTCTTGCGCCCGCAAATTTACATATTGAAGCTGCCATTGCTCCAATTGAACCACCAACTCCGGTAATCAGTACGTCTTCGCCTAATAAAGGAAAGGATAGGGCAGTATGCGTAGCATTTCCAAGTGGATCCATTATAGCAACAATTTCATCAGGAATTCGGGAGTCAACATGTAATACATTTTTATCCGGAACTGAAATGTATTCTGCAAATCCACCATTACGGTTCACGCCAATTCCAACAGTATGATCACAAATATGTTGCCTTCCTCTTCTGCAATTTCTGCAGAAACCACAGGAAATATGGCCTTCAACTGTAACCCGTTCTCCAATTGCAACCCGGTTAACTTCATCACCAATTACAACCACGGTACCCATAAATTCGTGCCCGATTGTTACAGGTGTTTTAATAGTTTGCCGGGCCCATTCGTCCCACTTGTAAATATGTAGGTCGGTACCGCAAACAGCAGCTTTATGTATTTTTATCAATACATTGTTTGGACCTATTTCAGGAATAGGTATTTTTTTAAGCCATAGCCCCTTTTCTGCTTTTGATTTTACGATTGCTTTCATATGTATTTATGCGTAAAATTCTAACGCAAGTTATAATCTTTTCAAATGAAAAAGACTATAAAAAATCATATCAGTTTAAAAGAAATTAGTTTTGCACCGAAGCAATATATTTACCTGAAAAATAGCGAATTGGTATCCAAGAGGCAATAAATCCAATAAAAATTACTGTAATAAATGATAAAAGCAAATGAGGAAAATTGATTGAAACAGGATAGGCTGTTACTGCAAATGAGCCATCTCCCGGGAGTTGTATTATTCCGAAGTAAAATTGTACATAGCTAATAAGAACACCCAAAACCAAGCCTAAAACAGAGCCTAAAAGCGTTATTAACCAGCCTTGGTATAAAAATGCACTGTCGATGGTTTTTTGATAGGCGCCCATACTTTTTAATATAGCGATATCATTTTTTTTGTCGATAATTAACATGGAAATACTACCAATGATATTAAATGATAATAAAGCCAGTATAAATGAAAGAATAAAAAAAATTACCCATTTTTCTGAATTCATAACTTTATAAACCAATTCTTGCTGTTGATACTTGTTTTTCACGTGGAACTTTTCTCCAACAATATCCTGTAATTGTTTTTGTGATAAATCCACATCAGCATTAGTATGTAATTTAATTTCCAAGGCACTTATTTTTTCAGGAATATCAAATAAGGTTCGGGCAAAACTTAACGGAACCAGTACATATTCAGAATCATAACTTTCCTGGACCCTAAAAATTCCTGAAGGGAAAATTCGTTCGTGGTTTAATGACTGTGCAAGGTTAACCGAAACTCTTTCTCCTTTTTTAGCTGCATAAACGTGCATTGGATCAAGAAAATTTAGGCCTATTCCAAAATTGCTCGCAACACCTAAACCTATTACAGCATATGGAATACCATTGTTTTCGAAATTAATATTTCCATCATAAATTAAACTATCTAAGTCTGTAACATTATTGTAATTAGACGAAACGCCTTTAATTGTTACAACATCACGGAATGAGCCATATTCAAGAATTGCACTTTCCTGTAAAACTTCGGCCATATAGGCAATGTTTTGAATATTTTGAATTTCCTGAAGGCCAATATCATCTACTTTAAATGTTTTTCCTTCAACGGCAGTAATTTTAATGTCTGGGTCGAATGAGTTAAACATGGAATGAATAAGATCGTTAAATCCATTGTATACCGATAAAACCACAACCAATGCAATAGTTCCAACGGTAACTCCGGTTACAGCAATAGCTGATATTATGTTAACTATATTCCGTTTCTTTTTTGAAACAAGATATCTTTTTGCTATAAAAAACGGGAAATTCAAGGTTGCTAATTTTTGTTAGTGTTTTGTAAATCCTAATTATTAAGAAGTTCGTCAATATTATTAATATAATCCAGGCTATCGTCAATATAGAATTCAAGTTTTGGAACAATTCGAAGCTGTTTACCAATTTTTTTACCAAGGCTCCCCCTGATTTGCCGGGTCATTTGTTTTATTTGCTTTAAAATTTCATCGGTTCCATCGGTTGGAAAAATGCTTAAATATACCCGTGCTATTCCAAGGTCGCGAGTTATTCTTACGGTGGTTACACTGATGAGTTTACCTTTGAAATAATTTCGGCTTTCTTTTTGAAAGTATTCAGCCATTTCTTTCTGAATAAGCCGTGATATCTTATTTTGCCGCGTACTAAATTCTTCCATGATTACTTATAATTTCACAACAAATGTAATCATTAAAGATAATAAAAAGCCAGTCAAATTATTTTGACTAGCTGAAAGTAAAATAAGCCATTGTGCCTGATTAATTCTTGATAATAGATTTGTATGTGCCAATCCTTCCCTCACTATCAATCCCTTCAATCCGGATAATAAATTCAGATTTAAGTTCTGATAAAGGAATATTAAGTTTTACAGGCTGTGTTTTATTTAACGACAAAGATGAATTCCAGTATAATGTGCTTTTAAAATTATTGCCCTCTTCGGATATTAAATTCATTACAGAATTGTAATCACGGGGTATTCGATAGCCATTAACATATAAATTTTTATCTGATTCTGTTTCAATGATTTCGACAGGGGCACTTTCGCCTTTTTTTGTAAATATTTCTATTAAACCACCGCTGGCAAAACTAGTATATTTCTGGCTTCCTGCCGGATCAGTATATACATTTATTTCATCAATGTCAAGAGGGCTATAGTTTTCCAGGACAGAAATTGCACTTCCTAAAATCTGGCCATCAACCACTATTATAGCTCCTAATTGATTATTTAAAGAATTAATCATACCAGGAAAGATTATTTGCCCTCCAGTTATTTGAAAGGATTTTATGGTCCGAATTACATCTAATAAATTTGTTGAGTTTTTTAACAATGTTTTATAGGCGGGTTCTACTTTTTGTCGCTTTGCCTTAACCTGTTTTTGCGGGGCATCCAAAACCAATTGTTCGTTAAATCGTAATAATTCAGACATATTTTCACGAGAAACATCTATTTTTGTGTTTTGTAAATCTACCCCACGAATATAATCACCAAGTTGTTCCTCGAATGTTTTATCAATACTAAACTCATATTGCTTTTTTCCATTTGGGCCTGTAGCCGTAATTGTAAAATTATCGATTTCTTCAGGATTTAAAGCAAGGAAGAAAAACCTTCCATTATCATCTGTCGTTTGAGAATAAATTTTCATGGTTCGTGAATCAAGGATACTAACTTTTGCATCAGGGACACCCTGGTTATATTTTGCTATAACCTTGCCCGATAAACCTAGTTGGTTGTTATTTATACGTGATATTTCAGATGGATTAAAGTCTAATATCTTGTTCCATGAAAATCCTTTTAATTTATTGGCAATCATAATGTAATCAAGTGCTGTTTTGTTTGATGGTTTACCTGAAAAAATTATTTCAGAATTAGAAATTCTGTTTGCCAGCTCAGAGTTATATTTTATATAATGCTCCATACTTTGGCCGTGATTTAGAAAATTATGCACTGAGGCTACCGATACTATTACATCCGGAGCTATTTTAACACTGTTTTCGTCGGATGCAGAAATTGAGATCTCGATACTGTTTCGATGTGATGATTCAATTTCAAAATCCAGTGTTTTATTACGTTGGATATGTACCAATCTTTGACTAAGAAGCATCGTATCTTGATTAAAGGCAGATAAAAGTACAATTCCGTCAGAGAAATTATCATGTGGGATTTTAAATCTGGAAGGACCGGAAATCGATAATTCACCACCCCAAAGAAGTTGATATCCGGAAGTTACAGTTAAAATTATTTGTTGACTTTTACCCGCAGGGCATTGTAAATATGTATTGATAAAATTTTCATCGGTATTTAATACTGCAATCGAAGGTATGTTATTTTGGGCTTTAGGGAGCTCATAAACCAATCCCTTTCCATATTCGCTGGTAATTTTAAAATGATAGCTTTCGTCTTCTGTAAACTGTATTGGCACCAATCCAAATCCATCGGTAAACGACTGGCATTTAGCAATTAAGTTGTTTTTACTGTCAAGAATATCGCCAGTAACCGAAATATAATTACCCCAAATGTCTTTTGAAACAAATCCAATTTTTTGTGGGAATCCGTTAATGAGGTTTCCCCCTTCAGCAAAAAAGTTTAATAAAAGGTTGTCTTTATTTGTTTTTACTATAATAGTTTTTTCCCAATAGTTTTTTTCTTCTGAAAGAACCACTTTTAATGGAAGGCTACCGGTTTCTTCCGGAAAATTGAATTCGATTGTTGCATTGCCATTGTTATCTGTTCTTGTCCTTCCTTTTTCAACCTGTTCATTATCTAAATATACAACGTAATTAATTCTAATTTTTGGTTCCGGATTTTTATCCATTGATTTTACCTGTATCAGAATATTAGCTTCTTGGCTTACATCAAAAATTTTATTTTCATTTAATACGTCGACAATAAGATCTGTTTTGTATGGCTGATCTATATAAATCAACCGGGTAAAAATGTTTTCAGCGTTAAATTGCAAGGGTGTATAAGCTGAAATATAATATCTTCCCCGCATTATCCCTTCAGGAAGCTTAAAGTCGCCATTTATTGATCCATTTTCTAAAAGGTAATAATCACTTAGAATAACATTTCCTTTATTATCAAATATTTTAAGAATAAGCTCGGAAGACAGGTTGCTTAATTTTTGAGTCGACCGGTCAAAAACTAAAGCCTTAAGCCATATTATTTCACCCGGAGTATATACATCCTTATCGGTTTGCAGGTATATTTTTTCGGATGGCAGGTTTTGGTAATACGAAGAAAGTTGAGAAGATATTTTTTCAATAACACCGCTTTGCTCCTGAGCAAAAATTCCTGATATTAAAAGGCTGGCGATGGTTAATAAATATAATTTTTTCATTTTAGTAATTTTGGCTTTTATAAATGAATTTGTTAATTATTTTTTTGATTTTGAATTTGTTAAATAGTTCTTATTATATAAAAACAAATTTCCGTTTGACTTAAAATTAGTTTTAAGGTTTTCTATTGCAGTATTTAATTCCTCGTCGGGTTTGAAAATATTAAAGTTACCCCAAAACTGTTCATCAAAACTGTTTATGTTTTCAGTAAAAATATCAGATTTAGTGAAAATCTCCCGTCGGGGGAATCGCTTAATCTGGCTTTTTTTATGGTCGGTAACAAGTAATTCGGAAACACTATAAAATTGCGAATTAATATTTTCTTTTCGGTTCCTGACTTTAAACATTATGGATGCTTTTGCTGAGTACAGGTAACATATTTCATTAGAATACCGGTAATCAATTTTATAACGTACGCTTTCCGGCTTTACTTTAAAGCTTTTAGGTTTTTTGCGAATTAACGACTGTTCAGCAATTCGAAGTCCTTGTTTGCTAAATCCAAAATCGACATGAAGAACTGCAAAAGTTTCTCTATCGACATACAGCTCTCCCTCGTAGCAGGGAAATAAAACATTGCGCACCGGTTTAAATTGTATTACATATACCGGCCGAGCATGAAACCAGATAACCCTGTTGATGTTATATTTGTATAAGTCACGGAATTCAGGATCAATAAAGCTGTTCATGGTTTTAAGTACATCGAGTTGAGTCATAGTGGTTGGACCCCCCATAAGCTTAAAGTCTACCCACAGAAAAGGGCTTACATCAGGGCTTTTCCTTCCTTTAACAATTCTGATTTTGTCTTCACGTGCAGTATTAAAATATTGCGATTTCAGAATATCGATAACAGCCTCTGAGATATTAATGTAATCTTCATCCTGTTTTAATGTTTCCCGGTAAAACCCTTTCATCATAAGCAAATCGTCACCATAGTTTTCAGATAATTTACTGATTACATTATTCAGAATTTCATAAACATCAATAGCATTAACCTTAACTTCTTTAATTTGTATTGAAACCGGATGAAGAGTAATAGTTTCTTTTTCAATTAATTCGCTAACTGTCAGTATTTTTTGTGAATATCCAAGGCAGGAAATTACAATTGGTTCTTCCGAAATTTCTTTTTTTATTTTCAGGATAAATTCTCCTTCTGAATTTGTTATTGTACCAATGGGTTTATTAAAAACCGATATGCTGGCAAAAAGCAGTGGATCGCCATTTTTTTCATCAATCAACTTGCCAGAGAGTGAAATATATTCCGGTGCGTTTACTATTGGAGAAAGTATGTTTTCAGTTTTGTCAATACTTTCAATTAAGGAAATAATAATCTGATTTTCCTTTTCGATAAAAGAAATTAACGAAGTATCAAAAAGTGAATTAAGGACTTGAATTACAGGTTCATTTTTTACATGCAGAGACACAAGCCTATCCGACACAATTACTGTAGCATCGTAGGAAAAGTAAACATTTGCTTTGTTGCTAATTTCATTTAATACTTCTGAAAGATTTTTTTCAGAAGTATTTATTGTGACAGGAATATTGAAAACAGTATTATTTGGTTGTTGGGCAATTGTAGAAAATGCCAACAATGAAATAAATATTAATATGCTTGCATATTTTTTCAAATTAGAATACTTTCTTCAAATGAAATTCTGTTTTGATTTCTTCACCGTCGCGTAAAACTTTTAATTTGATTTTTCTGTCCTCTTTACTTTGTAATAATAGGTTTATATCATTTAACTCAAGCGAGTTGTGGCCTGTATGGTTAATTGATAAAATCTGGTCGTTTTCTTTTAAACCGGCAAAATAAGCAGGAGAATTAACTCTGATATTATTAATTGTAAAGATAGGTAAACCTGGCATTGGATTGGCAACTTCCATACCACTCATATTGTAATTAAAGGCATCATTTATTTTGCTTGTAGGGCGAAGAGTAAGCCGTTGATTTCTATAATCCATTGTAACAATAAACCGACGAAGAATTTCTGCACCAATAGTACATTTCGGTCATTTGATGTCATAAGCTGGTCTATTAATTCTGAGTTGGGAAATGCAACAATGGGTTTCGACAAAATTAAAGGGCCAACCCAAATTCCATCGATTCTTCCTTTTTTCCCAAACAAGTCACCGCTTAATCCACGGCCAAGGAAGGTTTCAATATGGTTATCGGGCAATTCAAGCCTTTCATCCGAATTTTCAGACAACCAAAGAGCATCGCTGGCTCCTGTATCAACCAATAGTTTAACCGGAATTTCTGTATAGTCTTCGGTAACAATTGATGTACGCACAAATGGTTTGTTTCCTTCAAAATAGAGCGGAAGGATAATATCCCGTTTTTTGTCGCGATACCTATAGTGTTCAGGCCTATACAAAGTAAGTTTTTCGTTTATATAATCGATTTTAACTATATAGTCTTTAAACAGGTTGAATCCTATTAATCCATGAACCGGCATTCCTAACATGTGCGAAATTTGGAAATTCTCGTCAATAATCATTTGGACTTCCTGGTTGTTTGCTACCAAACCCTCAATTTTCATTTGGTTATTCCCTGACCGGTATGCCGTAAGGCTAACTCCTTCGCCAAGCCCTTTTAATTCAACTGGCATGAGGTAGTTCAGGTTCAATTTATTTACAAATGGCAATTCAGTAATTATTGGAAATCTTACACCTGTATCTAAAATAAAATTAAGGGTGTCTGAATCATTAATTGTTACCGGAATAATAATAAGATTACTTGCTGTTTTAAAATCAATCGATATACTTTTCTTTCTGGGATTTTTAAAAAAGAATCCTCTGTTTGCAGTATAAAATTGCTTAGTATTCCGCTCGTAATTTAAACTTTCTTCAAGAGGAACATAATCTCTAACTACAAGAATATTATTATCCAATTCAAAAATCAGGTAAAAATCTTTCATTAATTGATCCAATACATACTTTATGGGTTTATTGGATACATTCAAGCTGATTTTTTTTCCTGCAACAATTTGTGCATTATACGAATAATCAATGTCAAGATAATCACAAATTTTTTCAATAATATTAGAAAGGGGCTCGTCTTCAGCGTAGATAGTTATATTCTGATCAAGAATCTGTACATTTTTCTGCTCTTGTGCCACAAGCATTTGCGGAACAGAAACCATTAAAATAAGTATAATGGTCATTACTAACCGGATGTTTGTTTTTTTAGTTTTCATGGCGTCTCCAATTTATAAATTACTGTTTTTTAATATATAACGGTCGTTTTCAATCGAAAGTTCAAGATTGAAAGTAAGCCGAATCACATCTAAAACGAAATTAATTGGTTTATTATTGAATTCAGCAACGAGCATTAGATTTTCAATTTCAGGGTCATCGGTTTGAATTTCTACATGGTATGTTTTTTCAAGAACCTGAAAAACATATGATAGTTTTGATTCTTCAAATACCAGGTTATAAGTTTTCCATGCATTATAATTAGGGTCATCATTTTTGTTCTTGGTTAATACTTTTTCTTTTTTGAAAAATGTTGCCTTATCTCCAGGATCAAGAAATACTTCGTTTTCCGTATTTTGTATGGTTTGAGTTGGATTTAAAACCTGTACTTTTCCGGTTTCAACAATCACTTCAACAGTTTGAGAGCCGGGATATGCATAAACATTAAATGATGTTCCTAAAACTTTGATTTGTGTATTACCTGCGTTAATAATAAAAGGTTTATCAGGATTTGGGGTTACATTGAAAAAAGCTTCACCGCTAATTTTTACTTCTCTTGAGTTTCCTTCAAATTGTTTAGGATAAAATAATTTGGTGTCGCTGTTTAAAGTAACAATTGTACCATCGGGTAAAATAATATCTTTTGGAGATTCAAGTTT
>JABMQB010000860.1 GCA_013203525.1 Mariniphaga sp. | reverse complement strand
CTGTTTTGGCCTTGTATATATTTCATGCTTTAAGGTACAAAAGGCAAGCTGTTTTTACCAATAATATTGAGGAGAGTTGTCAACAAAGTTGTTAAGGTTTTTAGACAGTCTGACGGCTGGCATATGTCGACAAATCCCGAAAGTTAATAATGTAGGCATTCTCAACCGGATTTGAATTGGAATCAAGTATTCGTCCATGCAACAGGAATTCTTTATCCTGGGAAAAACAGAAAAAGGAAATCAGAAAAAACCATAACAGAAGGATATTTTTCATCGGATTAGTTTTGGCAAATCAAAGTTCGGGATAATTGCAATTAAAATGGATTAACAAATACTAAGGATTGTTAAACAAAGCCTGGGTACAGTATTTAGCCGAAATTAATTACGAATCTTTCAATTCTTCAGCAATTCAATCCTTCAATTAATCCAAATGTACGAATTGCTTCAAAAAATCACGGCTGGTAATTATCGCTTTTATAATATCTTTCTCTGAATTTTCAAAATCTTTGTCTTCAACTTCAATACAAACAGGGCCCTTGTATTTAACCGAGGTTAACGCAGAGAAAAATTTATCCCATCTTACATCGCCATTACCGGGAATTTTTGGTGTATGATATTCAAGTGGATAAGCCATAATGCCAACATTGTCAAGCTTTTCTTTATGGATTTTTACATCTTTCAAATGAATATGGTGAAGTCGATCTTTAAAATTAAAAATAGGGGAAATTTCATTCATTTGTTGCCAAATCATATGCGAAGGGTCGTAGTTTAATCCAAAAATTCTTGAGGGTATTATCTCAAACATTTTTTTCCAGATAGCTGGAGTGGTTGCAAGATTTTTTCCACCTGGCCATTCATCACGGGTAAAAAGCATCGGGCAGTTTTCAATCCCGATTTTAATATTGTATTCCTCAGCCACCTTAACTATCGGGGGCCATTTTTTCTTAAATAATCTTAAGTTGTCTCCTACACTTTTTTCAGGATCGCGGCCAATAAATGTATTTACAACAGGTACTCCAAGCCGTGCCGCCATTTTAATAACCCTAATAATATGATTTATATAAACATCCGATTTTTCATCATCGGGATCTAATGGATTTGGATAATAACCAAGTCCTGAAATGTATATGTTTTTTTTCTTCAATAAAGAATTGATTTCTGAAATACCCTTGTTTTCAGTATTATCTACATCAATATGTGTTACGCCAGCATATCTGCGTTCGGCTTTCCCCTTGGGCCAGCACATTAGTTCAACACACTTAAATTTATTTTCAGAAGCAAAACTGATTACTTCTTCAAAACTCTTATCAGCAAGGATGGCACTAACAAAACCCAGATCCAACATAGTTTTATGATTTTAGGTTTAATAAATTTACACTCTAAAATAGTGAAAATTCGAAAAGGAATTATTATAGTCGTCTTTTCTTTTTCTGAATTCATTACATTTGTAATAGTTCAACTAATTCTAATGCTATGAAACCGTTTTTCTTTCTGTTTTTTATTATATTTTTAATTGTTTTAACTTCAAGTTGTACCGATAAAGAGGAAGTAACTTCATCGAAACCTAATATCGTTTTAGTTTTTACCGATGACCAGGGTTATGGCGATATTGGCTGTTTTGGAGCCACGGGTTTTCAAACACCAAACATCGATAAACTGGCAAGCCAGGGGATGCGGTTTACAAATTTTTATTCGGCGCAACCAGTTTGTAGTGCGTCCAGGGCAGGATTACTTACAGGGTGTTATCCTAACCGGATTGGTTTTTCAGGGGCATTATTTCCATATCACAGAATAGGTATTAATTCAGAAGAATTAAC
This sequence comes from Mariniphaga sp., assembly GCA_013203525.1. Lineage (GTDB taxonomy): Bacteria > Bacteroidota > Bacteroidia > Bacteroidales > Prolixibacteraceae > JABMQB01. The sequence goes on along the minus strand of JABMQB010000860.1, from coordinate 6,278 downwards.
AATTGCCGAAATGTTAAAAGAACAGGGCTATGCAACTGCTGCCTTTGGTAAATGGCATCTGGGGCATCATAAAGAGTTTCTTCCACTTCAACATGGTTTTGATGAATACGTTGGTATCCCATATTCAAATGATATGTGGCCACTGACAGACATTGGAACTCCTGTTACCGGCAACGGAGGGCGTGCAAATTATCCCAAATTGCCTTTAATTGAAGGAAATGAAACTATTGAGGAAATAACTTCGTTGGAAGGGCAGGATAAACTAACGACCTTATATACCGGGAAAGCAGTTGATTTTATTAATCGTAACAGTGACAATCCATTCTTTTTATATGTTCCACATTCAATGCCACATATTCCGCTTGGTGTTTCTGAAAAATTCAGGGGCAAAAGTGAACAGGGAATGTATGGCGATGTAATGATGGAAATAGATTGGTCTGTTGGGCAAATTGTGCAGGCTTTAGAAGATAATGGAATTGAAGATAATACCATAATTATTTTCACTACTGATAATGGGCCCTGGTTAAAATTTGGAAACCATGCTGGTTCGGCAGGAGGTTTACGTGAAGGAAAAACCACCAGCTGGGAAGGTGGGCAACGTGTGCCATTTATTATAAAATGGGCAGACCATGTAAAAGAAGGAATAGTTTGTAATAAACTTGCCTGTGCTATCGATTTATTGCCTACAATTGCAGAAGTTACTAATGCAAATCTTTCGGATAATATAATTGACGGAGTTAGTATTAGCGAGTTATGGAAGGGTAATTTTGATGCTGAACCACGAACTGAACTTTTATATTATTACGGAAGGAATAACCTGAATGCAGTGCGTAAAGGAAACTGGAAATTGGTATTGCCTCATACATGGGATTCATACAATGTGGCTCCGGGTAATGATGGAATAGGTGGCCCTCGGAAACGGATGAATGTTGAATCGCCTGAACTCTACAATATGATGCGCGATCCGGGAGAACAATACAATGTTTTTGATATGTATCCTGAAAAAGTTGCTGAATTAATGGAATTGGCAGAAAAAGCTCGTGCCGAACTGGGTGATTTAAATGTTGGGATTGAAAAAGGTAACGGTAATCGTGAAATAGGAAGGTTGGATGAATAAATTATTTCTCTCGAAATTTATAAATACTGTTTATATATTCACCTTCATCAAAAATAACATTTCCAAATTCTACAGTAATAATTCGTTTGATTAAGTAATCTTCAAAATCAGCGTCGTTGTTCAAGAGTGTTTTTGCCATAATTATTGGGTTTATTAATCCGGAAACTTCTTTTGAAAAAATGTACGAAACAAAAAGGCTGTCTATCCTTTCCTCCGATTTTATGGCATTTAAATAACTTCCAAATTGTTTAAATTTTTTACGTACCAATAGTGTGTCATCAATAATTTTCATCGATTCCAATTGCCTTATAATTCGAAATCCCTCTTCAGGATCATCGCCAATTGTATCTATACACCAAATCTGATCCCATAATCCACTCTCATTAATTAAGCGTTTTAATTTTTCTTTTTCGTGGGAAGAGAGATGGGGAGAATAATTTTGGAATTCTCCGGATGAAACACCAGATAAAAAATTTCTGTAATTATCTCCCGGCGTTTGACCGGAATAATTCATCGATAGAAATTCTTCAAATTCCTCTACCCAAACATCCAGGGCTTTTGATTCCTGTTTTCCAAGTGATTTTTCAAATATTTTATTATTTGTACAAGAAAGAGTAAATGCAAATAAAATGAATAATACTATTGAATTTAATAATCGTTCCATCTCAAAATATATTATTGTAGTTTTTATTTATTCATTTAAACCACTTCCATATTTTCAAACGGAATTATTTTCTTCCCTTTGTATCGAAGTAAAAGATTTGCCACTGCCAGCGTATCTTTTTCACAATACCGGATTATTCGGTCAAGGTTATTATCCTTGTAATAAACACCTGCAACCTGGCTTCCGTCAATGTCATCTTTTGGTGTTGGGATATCAAAAATTTCACAAAGTAAAGCTAACGAAGTGTAATGTTTATAATCGCCAAATTTCCACAACTGAAGTGTGTCAATTAGTTGTTCTTTTACTTCCCATGGTTTGGCACCGGCAATATCCAGTATTTTGGGAAGTTTTAATCCGTTAATCAGGTTTCTTCGTGCGATGTACGGAAAATCAAATTCCTGCCCATTGTGAGCGCAAAGCCGTTTTTTACCGGCATGGGCAAATTTTCCCAATGCATTGTTGAATTCTGATAAAAGCTTCTTCTCATCATCGTTGTAAAATGATTTTACACGATAAAAAAGCTCACCCTGTTTTTGAAAAATATATCCTGCCGAAATACAAATTATCTTTCCAAATTCAGCATAAATACCAGCCCGTTCATATAACGATTCAGCAGTTGTTTCTTCATCAATCTGATATTTCATTTTCGATTCCCAGAGTTTTTGCCAGGTTTCGTTCATGTCTGTAAAATCAGGCCATTGTGGTACTGTTTCAATATCGATGAACAGGATTTCTTCAAGGTTCAAATTGTCTAACATTTTAATGAGTTTTAAGGGATTGTTTTATATAATTAGTTAAAATATTTATAGCTACCTGGTTCATCCCGCCTTGTGGTACAATGATATCGGCAAATTGTTTGGTTGGCTCGATAAACTGGATATGGCTTGGCCTTACTGTTTCTTCATATCGTTTTAAAACCTGAAATGTATCACGGCCACGCTCTTCGATATCGCGTTTGATTACACGTGAAAGCCTAACGTCTGAGTCGCAATCAACAAAAACTTTTATATCCATCAGGTCGCGGAGGTTCTTATTGCTCAGGCAAAGAATCCCTTCAATCAATAAAACATGCCTTGGCTCTACTGTATTGGTTTTTTCAGAACGGGTGCACCTTAGCATAGAATATACAGGTTCCTGAATTGATTTTCCCGATTCTAATTCTTTTACATGTTCTACCATTAAATCAAATTCTATGGAATTGGGGTGGTCAAAGTTGGTTTTCCGCCGGTCTTCCAATTCCATGTTACTGAGGTCGAAATAATACGAATCATGTGAAAGCATGGCAACTTCACCTTTAGGGAATTGTTCAAAATTTTTTTTGACAACTGTAGTTTTGCCTGATCCGGTTCCGCCGGCTATTCCAATAATCAACATCCTTAATATTTAATGTTATAATTTTTACTATTTAAATATGCATTTTTTAATGCTCCCAAAATAATGGTATTTTTGCCAATGAAAAATACAAGATACAAATAATTAGAAAAGGTATGATAAACCATGTAGTGCTTTTTAAATTGTGTGATTATTCTGTTGAAAAAAAAGGGAAAATCAGAGAAGAGTTAAAAGCGATGCTTTACGGATTAAAGGAAAAAATTAAGGAAGTCAAATATCTTGAAGTGGGATCAAATTATCAGTTAAATGCAAAAAGTTACGATTTAGCTCTTATAACGCATTTTGAATCTCTTGAAGATTTAGATTTATATCGTGTACATCCTGAACATCTGAAGGTTGTCAAGCGAATTGGTGAAACAACTCAGGCAAGGGCAGCCGTTGATTTTGAGTTCTAATAATAAAGAATAATTCATAGATAGTAAATCATAAATCCAAATTATGAATGGACTATACCCGTTAAAATTTAAGCCTCATTATTTTGATAAGATTTGGGGAGGCCAGAAACTAAAAACAATTCTTGGAAAAGATTTTGGTAAACTTCCTAATTGTGGCGAAAGCTGGGAGATTTCAGGAGTTGAAGGAAATATATCAGTAGTTTCAAATGGTTTTCTGGCGGGAAATAATCTGCAAGAGCTGGTTGAAATTTACATGGGAGATTTGGTTGGTGAAAAAAATTATGAAAAGTTTGGAATTGAGTTTCCACTTCTTATAAAGTTTATTGATGCAAATGATGACCTTTCTATTCAGGTACATCCTAACGATGAATTATCAAAAAAGCGGCATAACGCATATGGGAAAACCGAAATGTGGTATATTGTTGATGCTGAAAAAGGAGCAAAATTAAATTCAGGTTTCAATAAAGAATTGAATAAGGAACAATACCAGCAATATTTCAATGAAGGTAAACTCCTGGATATTCTATCATTCGAAGAAGTAAAAAAGGGAGATGTCTTTTTTATGCCGGCTGGCCGTGTTCATGCAATAGGAGCGGGAATTGTAGTTGCTGAAATTCAACAAACCTCTGATGTAACTTATCGGATTTTTGATTTTAACCGAATGGATGCGGAAGGAAAAGAACGTGAATTACATACCGAGTTTGCCCTTGATGCTATTGATTTTGAATATCAGGAGAGTTATAAAACAGAATACAACACAGTACCGAATGAATCATCGGAATTGGCAAAATGTAAATATTTCACAACCAATTTTATTGAGCTTACTCAAAGAGTTGAAAAAGATTTTTACGATATAGATTCATTTATTATCTATATGTGTCTTGAGGGTAGTTTGGAATTAATAACTGAGAACAACACCGAATCATTAATGAAAGGGGAAACTTTTTTGGTGCCGGCCAGTATAAGTTCTTATGTATTAAATCCTTTGTCAGATAATGTTAAATTATTGGAGGTTTATATTAGTTAGCCTTCAATCAGATATCAATAATTGTTGAGTTATGAAGATTAAACAAGCCAGGTTTGTTATAAGTAATACCGATATTTCGAAGTGCCCAGCACCAACCATTCCTGAATATGCTTTTATAGGGCGGTCCAACGTTGGGAAATCATCATTGATTAATATGCTTGTAAATAGCAAATCGATGGCAAAAATTTCAGGAACGCCAGGCAAAACCAGATTGATAAATCATTTTATAATAAACGATTCATGGTACCTTGTTGATCTTCCCGGCTATGGTTATGCAAAAATTTCTAAAAAGGAGCGGGAAAAATTTGAATTATTTATCCGAAATTATATTTTAGGAAGAGAAAATTTATACTGTCTTTTTGTATTAATTGATATCCGCCATGAACCACAAAAAGTTGATCTTGAGTTTATGGAATGGCTTGGGATTAGTCAGATTCCTTTTGCTATGGTGTTTACAAAAGTAGATAAATTAAAATCTGGTGAGATCGATTTAAATATTAATAGATATACAGAAAAGATGTTTGAAACCTGGGAAGAGATGCCCACTTATTTTATCTCATCGGCTGAAAAAGCAATAGGAAAAGAAGAAATTCTTAATTTTATAGATGAGATAAATCAGAAAGCTTAAATAAATAATTGGTAATTATAAATTATAAAGTTTTTTACCTTTGCTACAAATTCAGGAATAAATTATTAAAATATGAAGATAGGCGGCAAGAATCATCCTTTGAAAATTTTCAGTTGTACAAATACCCGTTATTTAACTGAAAAAATTTGTGATAGCATTGGTATAGACCTTGGTCTGTCGGCATGCCCGATATTTGCTGATGGTGAATTTGAACCAAGTTATGAAGAAACAATCAGGGGTTCGCATGTTTTTATTGTTCAGAGTACGCCTCCTCCTGCTGAAAACCTGATGGAGTTACTTTTAATGATAGATGCAGCTAAAAGGGCAAGCGCTTATAAAATTATTGCAGTGATACCATATTTTGGTTATGCCCGGCAAGACAGAAAAGATAAACCCAGAGTATCAATTGGTGCCAAATTGGTAGCCGACCTTATTTCAACAGCTGGCGTAGACAGGGTTATGACTATGGATCTCCACGCCGACCAGATTCAGGGATTTTTTAATGTTCCGGTTGATCATTTGTATGCTTCAGCATACTTTATTCCATTTATAAATAAATTAAGCCTTGACGATATAGTTATTGCATCGCCTGATGTTGGTGGAACAAAACGTGCAAATACGTATGCAAAGATGCTGGAAACAGACATGGTTATTTGCCATAAATCGAGAGCTAAGGCAAATGTTGTTGGTAACATGACTGTTATTGGTGATGTTGTAGGAAAGGATGTTATTATAGTGGATGACCTGATTGATACGGCGGGAACTATTACAAAGGCGGCAAATTTAATGAAAGAGAATGGAGCAAAAAGTGTAAGGGCTTTTGCCGCACATGGATTATTATCAGGACCTGCCATTGAAAGAATTGATAAATCGGCACTGGAAGAAGTTTATTTTACCGATTCAATTGTACGTAAAAATGGATATCCAAAAATCAAATATATTACTGTTGCCGATGCTTTTGGAGAAGCAATTGTCAGAGTTTATAAAAATCACACAATTAGTTCGTTATATTACAGGTAATTATTATATTTGCACCGCTTTTTTAGAAGAGCCGG
>JABMQB010000859.1 GCA_013203525.1 Mariniphaga sp. | reverse complement strand
TTTTACATATTCATAATCGCCGCCTTTGGTTAATTTGGCGAGGAACGGCCCTTCCTTCCCGGTAATAAAGGTAGGGGAGAATTCGGCATTTTCGCCGGCATAGCCCGATACGTAAATGCTGTTTTTATGGTCGAAATCAATGGAATACCCAAAGCCATAATCATATGAATATATTCCCTTAGCCCACATATTTTCCCCATTTTCGCTAAATTTGGCAATAAATATATCGGTTGACCAAAGTTCTATTGCTGTAAGTGTTTGACCTCCGAATCGTATTGAATCTCTAAAAGTTCCGGTTACATATACATTTTTTTCATTATCCGAAATTATACCATAGCAAATATTTTTTATTGAATTCCCAATCGACTGTTTTTCCCACTGAATATTCAATGAAGTATCCAACTTTGCTACATAAATGTCGCTTCTTTCATCCTTTGTCTTTAAAGTGCCTGAAACATAAATCGAAGAACCATCGTTTGTAATGCCATACCCAATATTATACCCCATATTTTTATAAATTTTAATTTCTTTTAATAACTTCCCACTTTGCAAATCGCACTTGGCTACAATAAGTTTAGATGTATTGAAGTGGCGGGATAAGCTGTCTTGTGTCCCTGTAAGGTATAGGTGGTTATATTTTTCATTAACCGAAATCCCTCCGGGGCGAAGGTAAAAATTTCTTTTTATGGTGCTGCTAATTCAAATGGCATCCCCTTTTTTATTGTATTTTACTATATATAAATTTTGGGAGTGCTCAACGGTTTTCACATCGATGGTATCGGTAACAGGAGTATATTGATCGTGACGGCCAATCACGTAGCAGTTTTCTGCGGAATCGGCGACAATCCCTCCGGCAGGCGAGGTGCCTATAATAATTTGCCCATATAAAATTGCCTAAAGAATCGTATTTTGCTACATATAAATCGCCATAAACAAAGGTATCGCCAAACCATATTCCTGAAGTACACCGGCCAACAATATAAACATTTGCGTGTGCATCAGAACAACTGTGTAGGACAAGGCAAATACCCGGGCCATCACCTCCGGCATGTTTTTCCCAGGTTAGCTGCCCCGAAGGGTTGAATTTACCGGTTATAACGCCTGAGAGGTATTGTGCCTGGCCAAGGAATGGCAATGCTAAGAAAAAAAGCAGTGTGAGTTTTATTAATTTTATGTTCATTGGTATTTCATATTTATTTTATTGTTCCTCCAAACCTAAATATGGCTGAATTACTGCTCTATTATAAATTTATTCGTAGCCACTGTTTTTTGCCCTTTAGAAATTGAAAGGAAGTACATGCCCGGTTGAAGTGCTGATAAATCCAGCTTGTAATTGTTATTTCCGGGGGTTGTATTCCTTTTGGCAGCAAATACTTCTTGCCCTAAGTAATTATAAACCTGTAAGCCAATTTCCCCTGCTACCCCCGAAATATACCTTGTATTCAGTGTGCCACGGCAGGGGTTGGGGTAAACATTAACCAGGAGGTTTAAGCCCTGCTTTAGTAAGCGTGTACCAAGCGAAAGGGAATTCAGGTGACTGGCAGTAAAACAAAGATTCCCGCTGTCATCACAGTCAACGTAGCAAGCAGAGAATTCGCCATCATGCTCATATCCGGTGTAATATGATCTTTCAAATAGAACATCTCCATCTTCATTTAGTTTGGCAAAAAAGGATCCTTCCTCCTCTGTCTTAATTGTTGGCGAGAATTCAACCCTTTCTCCCATGAATCCAGAGATATAGATATTGTTATTAAAATCGGAACATATAGAATACCCAAATTCGTATTTGTCACTTGCGCCTGCCCTTTTTACCCAAATAAAATCTCCGTCCCCGTTTAGTTTGGCAACAAATAAATCGTGCGCATACTGGTCGGCTATTAAAATATCATTATCGAACCAAACAGTATCTGAATAAATACCGGTTACATATATATTTTTATCGTTATCCAACATAATATCGTAGCCTATATTCCGGACAAAACTGCTTTCTGTCTGTTTCTCCCAAACCACGTTCAACCCGGTATCAAGCTTTGCAATATAGATGTTGTCGTTCCCTTTTTTATTCTTGATTGTGCCTGTTACATAAACTGAAGCCTCATGGTTTGTAATGCCACGCACTGTATTCAGAGCGCCAAATGGATACCCGACATGATTGATGATGGCAATTTCTTTTATAGGTTTACAGTTCTGCAAATCATAGCTGGCTAAAATATGCTTTGCACTATCGGAATATATAACCCTGAATTCCTTATCTTCTATTGCAGTCACGTAAATCCGGTTATTTTTTTCGTTGATAGAGATACCTCCAGCCCTGATATAGTAATCCCTGCCTAAAATGGTATTAATCCATTGTACATCCCCTGTTTTGTTATATTTAATAATGTATAAATACTGTTTTGCGCCTTCCAACATGAATGTGTCGGCTATAATATAACCATGTACCCATCCTAACACATAGCAGTTTCCATTGGAATCGGCTGCCACCCCCCTGATATTGGTTGAGTATCCGTAAATGCCTTTTACCCATTTAAGCTCCCCTGTTGAGTCGTACTTAGCTACAAACTTTCCATCGTAAATTAAATAGTCATCAAGCTGGAATCCTCCTCTGTTATCGCCAACAATATAAATATTAGCTTCATTGTCGATACAATTACCGTAAGCAATTCCTCCTTGAGTTATATTTCTCTCCCATAGGAGTTTACCGGAGGGGCTGAATTTGCCAGTAATAATTCCGGAAGGGTACTGTGCTCTGCCCAAAAGCGGAAAGGCTAAAAAAATAAGCAGTGTGAGTTTTAGTAGTTTTGTGTTCATTGGTATTTCATATTTATTTTATTGTTCCTCCAAACCTAAATATGGCTGAATTACTTCTTTACTATAAATTTATTTGTTGCCACCGTTTTTTGCCCTTTTGTAATTGAAAGGAAGTACATGCTTGGTTGCAGGGTTGATAAATCGAGCGTGTAAGTGTTATTCCCGGGGGTTGTATTCTTTGTGGTTGCAAACACTTCCTGTCCAAAAAAATTATAAACCTGTATGCCAATTTCCCCTGCTACACCCGAGATATACCCGGTATTCAGTGTGCCACGGCAAGGGTTGGGGTAAACTTTAACCAAGGGGTTTAAACCTTGCTTTAGTAAGCGTACACCAAGCGAAAGGGAATTTACATAATTGGTTGCGAAAAACAGGTTGCCGTTTTTATCGCACGAAACATGGCCGGTCCCTCTTTTCCCGTCATCATCATACCCTGTATAAAACGATTTTACATATTCATAATCGCCGTCTTTGGTTAATTTGGCGAGGAACGGCCCTTTATTCCCGGTAATAAATGTACACAAAAATTTCGATAATAGGCTAATGGAAAAATGGCAGGGTAACAGCATAAATGAGGTTGTTTCAAAGCATAATGTTGTAAGTTCCGGAAAACATAACGGTAAAATTGTGGATGATTGATTCAGGATTGGTAATTCAAAAAATAATGGTTCGCAGGGGTGATGAGCGTCCAACTTATTTGGGACCGCCTGAAAGTAAATTTGTAAAAGCCGAATAAGGAAATTTCTTAAAATCATATTAAAATATCATTTGCACCCGATGTACCGGGCAGGTTGTCAGTTTAGAGAGTGTTTGAAAATGTGATTTTTTGATTAACTCCGGGATTTATCCCGGAGAGTCTGAAATCAGAAGCATTGGGCTTTAGCCCTTAAGTTTGAGTGTGTTGGGTTAAAACCCTAATTAATCCAAGTACTCCATTTCCACGGCATAAATGCCATGGTTAGTCAAGTTGTGCAAGTTTTCACAAAGCCCGTTTAACAATAGTTTATTTTTGAATAGATAATATCATTTTGTATTCTTTATAAAAGAATTATTAATTGTATTTTTAAACCAATATTTAACCATTGTAAAACAAACTTAATTAATCCGGATTTTTTTGAATCAGGATATTTCAAACCAGAAATCATGAGAAAATATGGAGTTTTAGTACTGTTATTAATCTGTGTTTTCAGTACTGTTAGGGCTGAGGAATTGCCCGACCGAAATAAAGTGCTGGAACAAATGTGCCTTGCTAATGAGTACTTTATGAATAAATGGATTGATGTTGGGAAAACAACAATCACCGATAAAGAACGCCCCAGTAATATATGGACAAGAGGTGTTTATTACGAAGGATTAATGGCACTTCATGAAATTTATCCGAAGAAAGAATTTTACGATTATGCGGTTTCATGGGCCGAATTTCATAAATGGGGGATGCGCAATGGCAATACAACCCGAAATGCTGACGACCAATGTTGCGGGCAAACATACATCGACTTATATAATATTTCTCCTCATCCTGAAAAAATAAAAGATATTAAGATATGTATTGATATGTTAGTGGCTACTCCCCAGGTTGATGACTGGTCGTGGATTGATGCTATTCAAATGGCGATGCCTGTATTTGTAAAACTCGGAGTCGTGTTTGAGGATTCGAAGTATTTTGAAAAAATGGATGAGATGTACATGTTTACACGGAACGAGCATGGCGATAATGGTTTGTTTAATGAACAGGACGGATTATGGTGGCGTGATGAAAATTTTGACCCGCCTTACAAAGAACCCAATGGAGAAGATTGTTACTGGAGTAGGGGCAACGGTTGGGTAGCAGCGGCCCTGACCCGTGTATTGAAAGAATTGCCTGAAAACGAACCTTACCGTAATCAATATATGAATGATTATAAGAAAATGATGAATGCCCTGGTGCCAATTCAACGAAAAGATGGTTTCTGGAATGTAAGTTTGCATGACCCGAACCATTTTGGGGGAAAAGAATTAACAGGAACTTCCTTGTTTGTTTACGCAATGGCATACGGTGTTAATCAGGGTATTCTTCCAGGGGATAAATTTTTACCGGTTATTTTAAAAGCATGGAATAGCCTTGTAGCTGATTGTTTGCACGAAAACGGTTTTCTGGGTTATGTGCAAAGTACCGGAAAAGAGCCTAAAGACGGGCAACCTGTTGAATACGATAAAGAACCAAACTTTGATGATTATGGCCTTGGAAATTTTTTACTTGCCGGATCGGAAATCTATAAACTAAAATAATTTATATCAGAACTAATAATCTAACTTAAATACATTATGAAATACTGTCTGATTTTTTATGTGCTTTGTTCATTTCAGCTCAATTATTTGCACAAAATGAGCCTGTAATTATTGAAACTCAAAATATATCACTTGTTTATAAAATTGGTTATCAGAACAAATTGGTTCAGGTATATTTTGGTGAGAAACTTCAAAATTCTGACGATTATAATTTACTTAATAGTAGGGAAGATGCCTATGCCACAGCAGGTATGGATAACCTCAATGAACCTGCTATCCGAATGAAACACAACGATGGTAATCCATCATTGGCACTTACTTTTAATAAATCGGAAGTAATTGAGAAAAATGATAATTTTAAAACAATAGTTATTTATTTGAACGATGATCAGTATCCGGTTCAGGTTAAACTTTTTTTCAAAGCTTTCTTTGATGAAGATGTTATTGAAACATGGACAGAAATAAGCCATCAGGAAAAGGAATCAGTGCCTTTAAGCAATTTTGCCTCTTCAATGCTTCATTTTAATCAAAGAGATTATTGGCTCACTCATTTTCATGGCGATTGGAATAAGGAGATGATAATGAATGAAACCAGGTTAACAAGCGGAATTAAAATAATTGATAGCAAATTAGGAACCCGGACACATAAATTTCAGGCTCCCATGTTTTTTCTTTCATTAAACGGGCAATCAACCGAAACCGAAGGCGATGTAATTGCCGGAACTTTAGCCTGGACAGGGAATTTTCAGTTTGTTTTTGAGATTGATGAATTAAATGCACTGCGTGTAATATCAGGAATGAATCCTTATGCTTCTGAATATCAACTTGAACCTGGTGAAGTGTTTAAAACACCTCCATTCATTTTTACTTATTCAGGAAATGGCAGGGGGCAGGCAAGCCGAAATCTTCACACATGGGCCAGGGACTACAAAGTGCTCGATGGAAATGGCGACCGCTTAACTCTTTTAAATAACTGGGAAGCCACTTATTTTTCATTTGATGAAGATCGGTTGGTTGAGCTTTTTGATGGTGCTAAAAAATTAGGTGTTGATCTGTTTTTACTTGATGATGGCTGGTTTGCAAATAAATATCCACGTAATAGCGACCGTGCCGGTTTGGGCGATTGGCAGGCAAACAAGGAAAAATTACCTCATGGGATTGGCTACCTTGTCGAGCAAGCTGAAGAAAAAGGAATTAAGTTTGGT
>JABMQB010000858.1 GCA_013203525.1 Mariniphaga sp. | reverse complement strand
TGCTGATATGCCATGGGTATTTATTTTCCTGAGCCCCAGGAATTGGGTTAATGTGCCAAAAACGGGCTCAACGGTACTTTGCCGTTTCTTTTTCATATACCTCCCCCGCTTACTGTTTATCCTGGCTATTGCCCGCTCATATTCATCACGGTAATAGGTAATTTCTATTTTGTGTTCTTTGCATTTACCAATGCACCCCTGGCTGTAAGGGCAACCTTTGCAATCCCTGGTGGTGGTATAATATTGCCTCTTTTTTATGTTATTCTTCTTCTCAATTTTTACTTTCCTGAAAGTCACTTTTTTGTTATTCCTGCACAACCAATAATCGCCATCTTCAATATAGGTGAACCCTTCAGGGCCACCCTTGTATGTCCCATGCGGAGGAATGTAGCTAATAAGGTTTTGCTGTTCCAGGAATGCATAATTTTCTCCACTGCTGTAGCCGGTATCGGCTGGCAAGTTATGCCAAAGGAGCCCATGTTTTAATAAACGCCGCTTCATTTGCCTAACCATAGGCTTAAAGCATTGGTTGTCTTTTTTGTCTGCAAAATCTGCCTGGATATGCGTAATCACATGGTGCGCCGTATCAACCCCTAACTGGCTCAAATAATTCAGTTTCCTGGCTTTCCCTGGCTTGACACTTATCCGGGCATCAGGGCCAGTGGGGCTGTAATGTGTTTTGTTGCTTGTGTATTTTGCCCCCTTATTCCCTGCCCCGGGGCGTTGGTCCTGGGTTTTTTGCCAATTCCTGTTCCTGCTTTGTAATTCTTTCAACTCCCTTTCACTAGCTGTTATGGTTTGCTGCACTTCACTAGCCCTATTTAACTTTGATTTCCTGTCTACACTACTCATATAACGTGACTGGCGCAAATATTCTTCCAGCTTCTCCTTTGGGACTTTCAACTCAAGGCTGTCCATACTGGCATTGGCTTTCACAGGTGCTGAGTCAATGCATTGCGTATGCCCCGCAACCATGCCCTTTTGAATGCACATTCCCAATACTTCTTCAAAAACTGATTCGAATAAACTTTCAGGAAATAACTTGCGCGTACGGCTTAACGTGCTGTGCCATGGTAAGTCTTCGTCAATATCGAATCCTAAAAAATATAAAATATCTAACCGCATCGAACAATGATCAATGATTTTCCGGTCGCTAATGATATTTTCAAGGTAACCTACAAGGCAAAGCTTGTAAAAAACCGCCGGGCCAATGCTCTTCTGTCCGCAACTTCCATAATATTGTTTTGTGAGCGGGTATAAAAAAGATAAATCCAACACATCTTTCAACCTACGGTAGAAGTTATCCTCAGGGACCCGCTGAGATAACTGGAAATTTAAAAACAATTTTTCCTCATAAACCTTTTTGCCTTGCATTTTTATTTACAAGTTAATGGAATGCAGTTGATTACTAAAAGATATATTGCTAAATTTGTTAACAAACTGTGGTGAGTTGTGCAACAAGCACAAAGTGCATATTTCAGAGCGGGGTCGGTGCGTCAATCAGCGGCGGATTCTCGCATCGCTGTTCAGTCAATTCTTTAACTGGCGGTTTTGAGTAACTATATTGGTTTATACCAAAACCAAACCCTCGCGTAAAGCTTTTTCATAAGCTTCATCATTAAACTTATAATAAGTGGGTGAACGATGAGCGCCTATTTTTTTCTTTTCGTCAAGTTTTATTAATAGCCCAATTGAAATTAACTTGTTGGGGAAGTTGGTGGCATTTAGTTTTTTGCCCGACATAACCTCGTAAAAAAGTTTGATTTCTTTTAGAGTAAATTTCGGAGGCAAAAGATTTTTTCCTATTGGAAAATGGTACAAGTGCATTCTCATAGTAAACAGTGCTTCCTGAACCATTTCATCATGGTCGAAACCCAATTTTGGTAATTCATTCAACGGAAACCAACGGCATTCGCTTGAAAAAAAATCTGCTTTAGGATTGGTATTTATAATGTCGGTAATGGCATAAAGACCCACGGAAATAGTCTCACCACCAAGCCAGCTATTTTTATCTATTTTCAACCCTGTTGATTCAAAAAGCTTTTCCTGGTTAAATCCTTCGTGTGAATGATTGCGTCCGGGATTGCCAAATGTTTTAAATTGTTTTAAAAAAAGGTTCTTAATGCCTGTACGATTTACAGTAATTCTTGAAGCAGCCTTATTTAAACTTTCGCTTTTTTTGACATAACCACCCGGTAAACACCACATGGTAAGTATTTTATTTTTTACAAGCAAAAGTTGCAATTCACCATCAAGGTATCCAAAAATAGCACAATCAATAGTAAGGTTTGGCCTGTATTGTAAATAACCCTTATTAAAAAAGTCCTGTATTTCCTGTAATGTTTCCATAACTGAAACAAAAATAAATTTTATTTCTTAAATTTTAATAAATGTAAAAATAATTTTCTACTTTTATTTCTTAAATTCTAATAAATGTTGAAAGACAAAGGATTCATCTAATTTTGAAACAATTGAAAAAATAAAAACATGAAAAAAATTCTGAAAATTTTAGCTTATATAATAGGAGGTTTAATCATCATCCTGTTGCTTATATTTCTGATTGCTTATATAAAATCAGCAAAAGAAACGTCGAAAAATCTGGCATTATTAGGTCAGGAAGCTCCGATTATAAGTACAGATGGTTATGAGTTTAGAGATTTGAACAAAAATGGTAAGCTTGACATTTATGAAGATAGCAGAGCCGAATTAAACAGCAGAGTAAACGATTTAACAAACCAGATGAATCTGGAAGAAAAGTCTGGCCTGATGTTTATAACAATGGCTGCAATGAATTCTGATGGTTCGTTAAGTAATAAAATTTCTTTAACAAATCCTTTTTCATGGGCATTAGAATCAAATGCTTCAATGGTGGCTAAAAAGAAAATGAATCATTTTAATACCATGCAAGCGCCTTCACCCGAAGCAATGATTGATTGGAATAACAACATTCAAAAGTTGGCAGAACGCACCCGTCTGGGAATTCCGGTTACTATTGCTACCGATCCGCGCCATGGCGTACCAAATGCACCGGGTGCCAGTATTTACACCGATTTCTTTTCAAATTGGTGCTCACCTACAGGATTTGGTGCAATTGGCGACACAATTCTTATGCGTGAATTTGGCGATATTGCACGGCAGGAGTATTTGGCTGTAGGAATTCGTTTGTCGTTATCGCCTATGGCTGATTTGGCAACCGAACCCCGCTGGTGGAGAATTAACGGAACATTTGGCGAAGATGCTGAACTTTCCGCCAAACTAACAAAAGCATATATTCTCGGATTTCAGGGTGATAGCATCACTTCGCAAAGTGTGGAATGTATGGCAAAACATTTTTCCGGAGGCGGCCCCCAGGAAAAAGGCCATGATGCACATTTTCCTCCGGGTACGCAAGTGTATCCCGGTAACAATTTTGAATATCATATTATTCCATTTGAAAAAGGAGCTTTTGCTGCTAATGTCGCGCAAATAATGCCATATTATGGAATTCCTGAAGGGCAAACCAGTGAAGATGTAGGCTTTGGTTACAATAAAGAGATTATTACAGGATTATTGCGTGAGAAATACCAATTTGATGGCATAGTTTGTACCGATTGGGGTCTGGTTAGTGA
>JABMQB010000857.1 GCA_013203525.1 Mariniphaga sp. | reverse complement strand
CTCCTGATGAAATGGAAGACTTGTTTCGTTCAGAGAGTTTTCATTTCTGGTCAACGGGCCAAATTCAGGAAGAGTACCGTTATTTCTTTAAAAAGGAAGAAGAGGCACCCGATTGGCTTGAAATAAAATTCCAATTTGAAAAAGAAAAATTCAAAATCTTACCTCCATCTTATATCATTCCTCAAGAGCAAATGGACTTTGCATTTATGGAATTACTTGCCTCAACTAACGCAGTATGCAAAAATAATTTTGATAGTTTAATGGTTCCATTTCGTTGTGTAGCTGCCGATGTATATGAGAATCAAGCTGTAATTTTAGGCGATGGCGATTTAGGTGAAGCCGTGAGAGCTTCTATGACTGTCCCGCTCTATTTTAAACCTATAACTATAAATGGTACAATATTGTACGATGGAGGGATTTACAACAATTTCCCAAGTGATATAATGAGAGAGGTTTATAAACCCGATTTTATTATCGGGCATAAAGTGGCTTCCAGAATGGGGAAACCAGATCCCGATGACCTGATGAATCAGTTAACAAACCTGATAATGAGGCCCACCAATTACAGCATTTCACCTGAAGATGGAATACTATTGGAAACTAATTTTGATAATATCGGATTGCTCGATTTTAAAAAAATTGATTTTCTCCAGGCAAAGGGAACTCAAACAGCCTTTGCAATGATCGACAGTATTAAGAAAAAAATAAACCGTAGGGTTGAGAAATTGGATGTGAATTTAAAGCGAAAAAAATTCAATAGCCGAAAACCGGAATTACTTTTCAAAAACATCCAGGTTGAAGGAGTGACCGATGCAATGCAACGGAAATTTATTATCCAATCGATAAAACATAAACAAGATGTAATTACACTTGATGAATTAAGAAAAGAATACTTTAAACTTGTGGCCGATGAACAAATTAAATCGATGCGTCCTATTGCTTATTATAATGAAGTATCAGGATATTTTGATATTCATTTGAAAGTTGAAGCCGAGAAAAAGCTGAAAGTGAAATTTGGAGGCAATGTTTCAACTGAACCTATCAATCAGGGATATTTTAACATCGATTACCGCATGTTTAAAGGCCGCTCTTATACTTTAAGTTCAAATATATATTTCGGGCGCTTTTACAGTTCATTTAAATTTGGAGGTAGAATTGATTTCCCAACCAAAGTACCCTATTATATTGCTGTTTATTCAACGCACAACCGCTGGGATTTTTTCGCCAGCAGTGGCGAGCTCTTTTTTGAAGATGTCCGTCCACCATATATTATCCAGGATGAAAACAATGTTCGTTTAGAGATTGGATTACCCCTTGGTGTGCGAAATAAACTGAGTGCTGGGTTAGCATTTGTTGATTCGGACGATGAATACTACCAAACTAAAATTTTTGCAAAGGAAGATACTCCAGACAGAAGTAGTTTTAACGCAATAGCCTATCATTTAGGGTTCCAAAGCAATTCATTAAATTACAAACAATATGCAACCGAAGGCATTTTTCAATGTTTATCGTTTAAATACATCGATGGAAAAGAAATCAATTATCCGGGAAGTATTTCAACAATTTCAGAAGAAACATCAAATAATCATCAATATTATATTGCACGAGGCATCCATAATAAATACCATAAAATTACAAAATATTTTACTTTGGGAACCAGGATCGAAGGTGTTTACAGCAATAAAAATCCTTTTATAAATTATACTTCCAGTGTATTGGCAGCTCCGGGATTTTTTCCTACACCCCATAGCAAATCAATGTTTATCGAAAACTTTCATGCCAACAAATACGTAGCCGGAGGATTAAAAACAATTTTCAATATTAGCGATCAACTTCATCTTCGCTTCGAAGGCTATATGTTTGCTCCGATCAACAGGATGTACCAAAACAAAGAATTATTGAGTGAGATTAGTTCAAAAACATTTGAGAAAATTTATTTTCAGGGAATGGGAGCTTTGGTATTTCAAACGGGAGTAGGCCCTTTGAGTTTTTCAGCAAATTATTACCAAAAAGAAGATACACAAATATACATGACCTTAAATTTTGGATATATCCTTTTTAATAAACGTGGATTCTAATTAGAAATCTGCATACATAAAAGGATTAAAGGGATTTACATTTATCAACAAAACTGGGAAAGGAATGTTGGAATACTGGAAAAATGGGTGGAAGAT
>JABMQB010000856.1 GCA_013203525.1 Mariniphaga sp. | reverse complement strand
TCCGAAGAGGTTATTGATGTAAAAACGTATACAAAAAAAGGTGAATTTATTGATGATCCATTTATTAATATTGAACCCAGAATATCATTAAAATATACGGTTGATGATGCAAGTTCAATTAAAGCCTCATTCAACCGAATGGTACAAAACCTGCATTTGATTTCAAACACTAATTCACCCACACCACTTGATATTTGGCTTCCTACCAGTAAATATATTAAACCACTAATTGCCGACCAGGTTGGAATAGGATATTTCAGGAATTTTAAAAATAATGCTTTCGAAACTTCGGTAGAGATGTATTATAAAAACATGAAAAATGTTCTTGATTATAAAGACGGTGCTGAATTATTTCTGAATGAAGACCTTGAAACAGAACTTCTTCACGGAACAGGTTATTCATACGGACTAGAAATGTTGTTTAAAAAACAGGAAGGTCGCATAACAGGTTGGGCAAGTTATACTTTGGCTAAAACGATGCGTAAAATTCCGGGGATCAATAATGGAGAAGCATACCCATCGTCATACGACAGGACTCATGATATATCGGTAGTATTGAATTACGAATTAAGCAAAAAATTTACCCTCTCAACCAATTGGGTTTATGCAACCGGCAATCCAACTACTTACCCTGTAGCAAAATACGATGTACAAGGAAATACGGTTTATCAATACGCAAAACGGAATAGTAACAGGATACCCGATTACCACCGTCTTGATTTATCGGTCACATATAATCCAAAGAAAAATGAAAAACGGAAAATAAAACGAACTATTAACCTATCGTTATATAACGTTTATGCCCGCAGAAATGCCTACTCGGTATCATTCAGGCAAAATGAAGATAATCCAATGGTTTCTGAAGCAACTCGTTTATCTATTATCGGGTCAATTATACCGGCAATAACCTATAATTTTAAATTTTAATAACCATGAAATATTATATATTACCAATACTCCTAATACTATTTATTGTAATTACTGCTTGTGAAGATGTAATTGAAGTAAAATTAACCGATGAAAACATAGATTTATATGCCGTAGAAGCAAAAATTACAACCGAAGACAATCCCTATGTATTTTTCTATCATGGTATTCCTGTTAATGAAAATAATTCTTATCCTGGAGTTAGTGGGGCAAAAGTGATAATTTCGGATGACAGCCAACCATCTAAAAGTATACAGTTAGTTGAAAATCCAGAATTTGCCGGGCAATATATTGTTGCTGAAAATGATAGTTTTATTGGAGAAATAGGGAAAGAATATACCTTAAAAATCGAATACAATGATGTCACACTTACTGCAAAAGATAATTTATTTCCGGTTGAGCCAATTGATTCAATTCAGGTTAGGCCGTCACTCAGAGGAGATAAAAGATTTCTGGCTGTTTTTACCTATGGAAACGAAACACCTGGAATAGGTGATTTTTATAAGTGGGATTTATATATAAATAATACTTTATTACATGAAGCTGAATACCTGTTTTTTGCCAGCGATGAATTAGTAGATGGAAATTATGTCGAGAATCTTGAAGTTTTTACTGATTTTCACGACCCAAAGGAAAAGTCGGAAAGAAAACTTCAGTATATGGATTCGGTATATGTAAAGCAAACATCCATTTCACCTTTTGCTTACTACTTTTATTACCAATTGGTTAATCAAAGTTTCTCGGGTAGTTTATTTAGTGTACCAACAGCAAATATCAAAGGTAATTTCACTTCCAGTGATGGTAAAAAAGTACTTGGTATTTTCACGGCTCATGATGTTTCAACATCAAATATTGTAGTTATTGATGAAAGTATTGAAAACCAATTAGACGAAAGGCCATAGTATCTTATCCTTATGAAAAACATTAAATTATTAGAAATTAATTAAAAGTGGTACTATCAGCAATAAAACACTAATTACTTAATAGATCAAACTTTTCTTCTGCATCAAGTGAAATAGTTTTACCGGAAATATGGTAAATATGCCGCCTGAGTTTTAAAACCTCATTATAAAGGTCAGAATAAATTACTCCGGGCTTAATTTTATATACACCTTTTCGCAGGTTTTTATAATGCTCGGTTTGCAATTTCAAACCTACCTTTAAGAGCTTATTGCTTATAGTTTCAATTTCTGTAATATTTGATTCCTCACTACTTTCATCAAAGCGTACCAT
Source organism: Mariniphaga sp. (assembly GCA_013203525.1). Lineage (GTDB taxonomy): Bacteria > Bacteroidota > Bacteroidia > Bacteroidales > Prolixibacteraceae > JABMQB01. The sequence goes on along the minus strand of JABMQB010000856.1, from coordinate 17,660 downwards.
CATCTCCATCATTATTGTATCAATCAGGCTGAACAACATTTCCAGGTTTTTCTCAACTTCAGGAGTAAACAATATGTCCAACTCTTTTTTCCTTTTAATAATTTGTGCAATAGCATTACATGAATCTCCAATACTTTCAAGATCAGAAACCAGAATTAGCATTTCATTTACATCCTCTGTACCTGAAATACTAACCATTCCAGCTGTAATTTTGGTCAAATATGAGGCAATTTCAACTTCCATTGTGTCAGAAATCTCTTCATATTTTTCAACCTTTTCCATCAATTTATAATGCTTTTTATCTGAAGAAGTAAATACTAATTCCCGGGTTCGTTGATACATTTTCAAAATATGGCCAGCAAAATTACTTATCTCTTTCCGAGCCTGAACAATCGACAACTCACTGGTAGAGAGTAGTCCGATATTTATAAATTGTAACCTAAAATCTTCTTCCTCATCTTTTTTCTTTATCAGGAGAACAACAGTTTTTTCAATCAACGGAACAAACCATATCTGAACCGAAGTATTCATTACATTAAACGTAGTGTGGAAAATAGATAATGCAACTGGCATAGCTTCAGCTGTTTGTTGAGCTGTTTGTCCGTTTAGCTCAAACGGTGACATTAAACCTGTTTTTAATGTAATACTTTCCACCAAATGTAAAAAAGGGTAGTAAAACATTAACACCAACATTACTCCAACAGCATTAAACAGCAAGTGTGCCATTGCTGTTCTTTTAGCCGATGTATTTGCCACCAATGCAGCCAGGTTCGCTGTAATTGTTGTTCCAATATTTTCTCCAAGTACCATGGCCGCAGCCATATCAAATGAGATCCAACAATTAAAACACATAACCAATGTTAATGCTATCACCGCACTGGATGATTGGATAATCATTGTTAATCCTGTTCCGATTAATAGAAATATTAATACCGAACCAAATCCAAAATTGGAATATTGAGTAAAAAACTCAAGCATCTCCGGATTACTATTTATATCGGGAGCTGATGATTTCAAAAAATCAAGGCCAATAAAAATAATGGCAAAACCAACCACAACACTTCCCCAGCTACTCCTACGGCTATTTTTTGAAAACAACATAGGGAGCGACAATCCGATAAGAGGTAATACTAAAACACTAATATTAACTTTGAATCCAAGGATGGAAATTAACCAGGCGGTAACCGTAGTGCCAATATTAGCACCCATAATAACTCCAATTGACTCACCAAAAGTTAGAAGGCCAGCATTGACAAAGCTCACAAGCATCACAGTTGTGGCCGATGATGACTGAACAATAGTAGTAATTAACAAACCAGTAAAAACGCCCCTGTATTTATTAGCAGTTAATGCAGCAAGGATACTCCTCATCCGGTTGCCTGCAACCCGCTGGAGCGATTCGCTCATCAACTTCATGCCAAAAAGGAACAATCCCAGCGATCCAAGTAGTTTAAGAAGGTCGATTAATCCGTATTGCATTTAATGTAATAAAAACATTATGCAATAAAACTACATAAAAACGAAAGATTATACATCCTTTTTTTTCACGGTTTTTCAACAATAAGTTCAAAACTTTCAACCTAATCATATACCAAATATTAATACATTAAATAATTCCGATTAAACATCTGTAAAAAAGCATTTCTACGTTAGAAATTAAGAAACATAGACTAAAGTTTCCCTATGTATAATAAAATAGAATCATTTTCGCTATAATACTTTTCCTTATTGACTAAACAATAATTCTTGTACAATTCCCACAATTTTATTTCGTTTATGCGGTTTATTTTTTAATTGGTTTATTAGATTTGTGCCGATGTTAAGAAATGGTCTTTTCCCGTTATTAATCCTGATATTATTCACTGGCAGGCAAGTTTCAGCCCAGGGGAATAATGCAACTCTGCGGGGTAAGGTTACCGACCTGGATGGAAATCCAATGGAGTTGGTCAATATTTCAATTAAAGATTCACCGTTGGGAACAACTTCAAACCGCGAAGGAACTTACCTTTTACGTATTCCGGCACGACGCGAAGTAACGGTTGTTGCATCATCACTTGGTTATAAAACCGAAGAAAAAGTATTTAGGGCAATTTCAGAAGAAAGTATTATCTGGGATATTAAATTAACAATAAGTAATAAAGAGTTGCTGGAAGTTACAGTTAACGAAACTCGGAAAAACGGTGGAAACTTAACTCGCATCGATGCAAAACTTATTGAATCGTTACCCGATGCCGGGACAGGAGGTGTTGAAGCATTGTTAAAAACTTTACCCGGAGTTTCCTCCAACAATGAACTCAGTTCTCAATACTCAGTGAGAGGTGGTAACTTCGACGAAAACCTTGTATATGTAAACGGGATTGAAATCTATCGCCCATTTTTAATCCGTTCAGGGCAACAGGAAGGTCTTAGTTTTATAAATTCCGATATGGTTTCATCCATTGAATTTTCAGCTGGCGGCTTTGATGCAAAATATGGCGATAAAATGTCTTCCGTTTTAGATATAAAGTACCGCAAACCTTATGATTTTAAAGGCTCTGCTTCACTTAGCCTTCTTGGTGCGACCGCTCATTTCGAAGACAGAACCCTGAATGGGAAATTATCACATATAACAGGAATTCGCTATAAGAGTAACCGATATATGTTAGGAAGCCTTGATGAACAAGGTGAATACGATCCACGCTTTGTCGACCTTCAAACGTTTATTTCGTTTGAAGTTTCAGATAAGGTTGATTTTTCTTTTCTGGGCAATATCACACAAAACCAATATCGGTTTATACCACAAACCCGCGAAACAACATTTGGAACCTGGGATGCACCCCTAAATACAACCATTTATTTTGAGGGTAACGAAATTGATGATTTTACAACTTATTTGGGAGCATTTTCTGCCGATTTCCACCCCAACAATAACCTGAACCTAAAATTTACAGCATCGGCATATTACGCCCGTGAACAGGAAACATATGATATTTTGGGAGAGTATTACCTCAATGAGCTGGAAAGGGACATGTCGAAAGAAGAATTTGGTGATAGCATTTTAAACCTGGGAGTTGGGACTTTTATTAACCACGCCCGGAATTACCTTGATGCAAGAGTAATCAGTTTTTCACATAAAGGAGCATATAATTCTGAACGTCATCTGATAAACTGGGGTGCAAAAATAAATATTGAAACTATTGATGATAAAATAAACGAATGGAATTACCGCGATTCAACCGGATATTCACTTCCCTATTCACCAATTAATGTGTATTTACACAATACAATTAATGGTAAGGCAAAAATCCATTCAAACCGAATAACATTATTTTTACAGGACACCTATAATATTCCATTTGATAAAGGAGATTTATATCTGACCGGAGGTATACGAGCTCAATATTGGGATTTTAATAATGAACTTATTATCAGTCCTAGAGCTAGTATTAACTATTACCCTGAATGGGAAAACAATGTTGCATTCAGGCTTTCGGCAGGAATGTACCACCAGCCACCCTTTTATAAAGAATTAAAAGACCGGTCAGGAAATATTAATTACGATTCAAAAGCACAACGGTCGTATCAGGTTGTTTTAGGTAGCGATTATATTTTTACCGCCTGGGACCGCCCATTTATGTTATCAGCCGAAGCCTATTATAAAAATATGCAACGGATAATTCCATACCAGGTCGATAACGTAAGAATCAGATATTTGTCAGATCAGGAAGCGAAAGGTTACGCAACTGGAATTGACATGAAGGTAAACGGTGAATTTGTTAGTGGTTTGCAATCATGGGCAAGTTTATCGTTTATGCGTACAATGGAAGATGTTATTGGTGATGGCCACGGCTGGATACCCCGGCCAACCGATCAATGGATGAATTTCAGCCTTTTCTTCCAGGATTATTTACCCGGAAATCCTTCGTACAAACTGCATATGTCGGCATTTTTTGGAACCCGTTTACCAACAGGCCCACCAAACTCTGAGCGATATCAGGATATATTTCGTATGCCTCCTTATCGTCGGATCGACATGGGATTTTCAAAGGTTTTAATCAGCCCGGGGAACAAAAGCAGAAATGCTCTTTTAAGTCATATTGAAGATTTGGCAATCAGCCTGGAAGTGTTTAACTTGTTAAATATTAATAATACAGTTTCTTATTTCTGGGTATCAAGTAACTGGGGTGATATGTTTGCCGTTCCAAACTATCTTACAAGCCGAAAATTTAACCTAAAACTTTCAATAAAATTCTAACATGGAACTTAAAATATACCAGGTCGATGCTTTTGCTGAAAAAGTATTTTCAGGAAATCCGGCAGCTGTAATACCACTTAGCGAATGGCTTTCGGATGAAATAATGCAAAATATTGCGTTGGAAAACAATTTGTCGGAAACAGCTTTTTTTGTAAGAGAAGCCAATGGATTACATATCAGATGGTTTACACCAGGTGCCGAGGTTGACCTTTGTGGACATGCAACTCTTGCCACTGCCCATATATTGTTTACAATTTTACAAGTTCAAGAAAATCCGGTTCAGTTTAATTCAAAAAGCGGTATACTAAAAGTTGAAAAAACAGACAATATTTATTGGCTTGATTTTCCTGTTTCGACGTTAAAAAAAGTAGATATCCCTAAAAATCTTATATCAGCTTTTAATGTGGTTCCAATTGAATGCTGGCGAGGCCGTGATGATTTCATGTTAGTATTTAAAAATGAAGAAACAATACATTCATTACAACCTGATTTTAACCAAATCATAAAATCTCAATGCCGTGGATTAATTGTAACAACACCAGGCAATGAACTGGATTTTGTGTCCCGTTTTTTTGCACCTACCGTTGGAATTAATGAAGATCCGGTAACGGGTTCAGCACACACCATGCTTATTCCCTATTGGTCAGAAAAACTAGGTAAAAAAGAGATGATGGCTCGTCAGGTATCGAAACGTTCTGGAAATGTAAAATGTATTTCCGAAGGTGAAAGAGTAAAAATTGGTGGAGAAGCAATAACTTATATGGAAGGTATTATAAAAATCTGATATTTAATCTGAATCTCCTTAAATATATTTTGAAAATTATAATTCAATAACTGGATTTTATTATACTCCCAAATACCTTTTAAACCTTTTAACAGAAGAAATCATATGAAACTTACGTGGCAATTCCGGTTCATGTTTTGCAACCTGTCTTCCGGCAATAAACACTCTTTTTCCCGGGAAAATTTCAGAAAGATTTTTAAGGTAAACTTCCAGATCCTCTTTTTCAATAGAATTAATAAAAACCGTAAATACCATATCGGTTTTCTTTTTTAACTGAAGGCTTTTTAAATCTTCAATTGGAACATTTTGCCCAAGATAAATAACTCTATATCCTAACGAAGTAGCAATCAGACTATAAAACAGCAAGCTCAATTCATGCCTCTCATCTTCATGCAGATAAAACAAAATTGTTTCTTTAAGCTTTTTCACAAAAGATAAGCGATCTTTTTCCGCAATTATTTTTTGCCTTAATAAATTTGAAAAATAATGTTCTTGTGCAGGAAACATACTGCCTACCTGCCAATATAATCCTATCCGCTCAAAAAATGGAAATACAACTTTTGCCATTGCTTTTTCAATACCAAATGATTTGAATGAATCATTTAATGTTGAAATAATCAGGTCCTCGTCAAAATTGATTGTACTAACAATTAATCGTTCCACATAATCCGATTGAGTTTTAGAAACTTCATCCAATGAAAGAATTTCCTCTTTTATTCGTTCGTTGCACCATTCCGAAACCTTAGAGATACGAAAACCATGCTTTACAAGCATTGAAACATTCAGAATTTTTCTTAAGTCCTTATCGCAATACATCCTAATGTTTGTACAAGTTCGGCCAGGTTCTAAAAGATTGTATCTTTTTTCCCAAATCCTTATTGTATGGGCTTTTATTCCTGATAGAGTTTCGAGGTCTTTTATTGAATACATCGATTCTTTCATCCATTAAAATATTAAATAGTAAAACTTTCGATGTAATTCAAAAAGTGAAAATTTCTTTTGGAAATTATATTTTTGAATTTGGTTCGATTCATTGTATCAGCATCTTTGTGAATTAATTAACACTAAATATAACTTATTTTTTCATTATTTGTTCATTAAAAAAACACTAATCCTAAACAATTTTGCATATTTCATTTTCATCCATTGGAATATTAAGCAGAAATTGTTTGTTTTCACCTTTATTATTTTTTCATAATTACTATATTCAACATCAAGAAATTCACATTTCTAAAAAAACAAAAATGAAAATAAGATTCAAGTATTTAATTGGGATATTTTTTTTAGTAAATATAAGCTTATGTATTCAAGCTCAGGAATATGCTCTAGTAATTCATGGTGGAGCGGGTGTAATGTCTCGTGACCGGATGAGCAAAGAAGCTGAAACCAGTTACCGGTCAATTCTCAACAAAGCATTAATGCTTGGTGATTCTTTACTAAAAAATGGAGTTTCATGTACCGATGTTGTAGTAAATGTAATTAATGTAATGGAAGATTCGCCCTTATTTAATGCAGGTAAAGGTGCAGTATTTACAAATAGTAGAACTAATGAGCTGGATGCTTCAATTATGGAAGGTAAAACGCTGAATGCCGGAGCAGTTGCTGGAGTAACTGATATTAAAAATCCAATTAGTGCAGCATACGAGGTAATGGAAAATTCGGAACATGTTTTCCTGAGTGGAAACGGAGCTTCAACTTTTGCAAAAAAACAGGGGATTGAAATTGTGCCAAAAAAATATTTTTTCACAAAAAATCGTTATGAATCGCTACAAAAGTTACTGAAGCGTGAACGTGAAAGGGAAAAAAAGGATAACATGGGGACTGTTGGATGTGCTGTACTTGATAAATATGGGAACCTTTGTGCCGGAACATCGACCGGAGGTATGACCAACAAAAAATATGGGCGAATTGGCGATGCTCCCGTAATCGGTGCAGGAACCTATGCAAACAACAAAACCTGTGCTATTTCATGTACAGGACACGGCGAATACTATATCCGGCTGAGTTTTGCCCGCGATATTTCAGCACTTATGGAATACAAAGGTCTTTCTGTTAATGAAGCATGTAAAGAGGAAATCAGGAAACTTTCTGAACTGGAAGGTACGGGAGGTGTTATAGCAATTGATGCCAAAGGAAATATTGCCATGGAATTTAATACCAGTGGAATGTTTCGGGGTTATTTAAAATCAACAGGTGAAAAAGAAATTGCTATTTTTACAGAATAAAACGAAGAGGCTTTAATTGAAGGGTAGATTATGAAATTTCTGTTTCCTTATTTTTTATTTGCGCTGGCTGCTGTAGCCATTCCAATAATTATTCACTTATTCAATTTCCGAAGGTATAAAACGGTTTTTTTTAGTAATGTTGAATTCCTGAAGAATATAAAAAAGGAATCGAAACGTAAATCAAAACTAAAACAGCTTTTAATTCTGATTGCCCGGATCCTCGTAATTACGTGCCTGGTATTTGCATTCGCCCAACCTTATATTTCGCAAAATAACCGGGATCATACAAATGCAAATCAGGCTGTTGCGGTTTATGTCGATAATTCTTTTAGTATGAATGCACGGGGCGAACAGGGCCAGCTCCTCGAAGCCGCACGAAATAAAGCCATCGAAATTGCCCGTGTTTATAAACCGGGGACAAAATTTTTGCTGATCACCAACGACCTTCTTCCTTTGCACAGCAATTTTCTGAATAACGAACAGTTTATCAGGCAAATTACAGAAATTGAACCATCTCCAAATGTTATTTCTATATCGAGGATTTATAACCGGTTAAGAGAATCGTTTGGTTCTCTGGAAATAGAAGCCGATAAAAGTATTTATTTCCTTTCCGATTTTCAGCGCGAAATAACCGATATAGAAAACATAGTGGCTGATAGCACCCTCTGGTCATACCTCCTGCAATTATCTCCACAAGCTTCAAGTAATTTATATATCGATTCATGTTGGTTTGAAACTCCTTCACGTAAACTGAACGAAGAAGAAGAGCTATTTATAAAAATTAAAAACAGGTCAAACCAGGATTATCAGGACTTGCCACTTAGATTTTTCCTCAACGATTCCTTAAAATCTCTTACAAATTTTAGTATTGCAGCACAAGGCGAAGTAAATGCCAGCCTGAAATACACCAACCTTAAAAGTGGATTTCAGCGTGGAAAAGTGGAATTGACAGATTACCCTGTAACTTACGATAATACCTGGTTTCTGAGTTATAATGTTCAACCTGAGGTTAATGTTCTTGCAATATATGATGAAACAAGCCAAAATGATGGACTTGGGTATTTTCAAGCTTTATTTGCCGAAGATGAATATGCACACATTGATATTATGAACAGCCGTAGCCTTCAGGTAAGCAGGTTAAATGACTATAATACAATTATCCTTATAAACCTTCGTGAACTCTCAAGTGGTTTTATTACCGAGCTTGAACAGGCTGTAGCAAACGGAGCCAGCACGATTTTTTTCCCCGGGTTTGGCGGCAATGTTGAAAATAATAACCGCTTCTTATCAATGTTTAGATCAAATATTATCACGGGTATTGATACTTTACCTCAGGCATTGGCAGGCATAGCTCTGGAAAATCCAATCTATAAGGGCATTTTTCGTGAAATGGAGGAAAACACACGGTTCCCTGAAATTAAAGGACATTATAAATTCAGCACATTAACACAAATTCCTGAATCAATCCTGTTATGGTTTCGAAACAACGATAAAGCTTTAGGCACAGTTGCACATGGCGATGGATTTCTTCATACATTTAGTTTTCCCTTAAATAATCGAAACGAAGCATTTGCCCGCGACATTATTTTTGTTCCAACAATTTACAGCCTGGTTTTAAACAGTATAGCAAGACAAGATATTTCATATACTGTTGGCAAAGATTCATATGTCCTGATCAGGCAAAACCAGAACACTAGCAGCAACTCTGCCCTATTGATAAAAGGAGATGATAAAAACATTGAGTTTATTCCCGAAACACTTGTTAGCGATAGGAATAAACTTCGTATTGGATTAGAAAACCGTATTGCGGAATCTGGATTTTACACTATTAATTCCAGTGAAGATTTAGTTTCAGTACTGGCATTTAATTATAACCGCACCGAATCAGACTTAAGGTATTTTGAAACAGAAGAATTAAAAGATTTGATTTCAGGCATAAGTAACAGTAATATTTCAATTATTGAAAATACAGGCTCCCAATTTTCTGAAATTTTTGAAAAAATTCAGAACGGTAAACAACTCTGGAAATGGTTTATTATTTTGGCTTTAATTTTTGTTGCTATTGAAGCACTGATAATACGTTTTTGGAAATAAAGAAAAATTAGTAAATGTTGATAGAATGTTAATTGGGAAGAATTTGTTTGTAATATGAATGATAAAAAGATAATTCGCCCACAGTTATTAAGTGCTTTTTGCATATTAACATTTATTGGCAGTGGAATTGCATTCCTGGGCTATTTCCTGGCCTCATTATTTTTTGAAAAAACAGAAGTGCTGATTATCAAATATTCATCGTGGCATTCTGTAGAAAGTATTTCACCTCTTTTCTTTACAATACTTATGGCTTTACATTGCATTTCATTAGTTGGAGCTATCAGAATTTGGAAGTTTCATCGCGATGGTTTTTTTATATACTCAACGGTACAGTTATTTATTTTGTTTTTCCCAACTCTTTGGATTGGTTGGACAGCTTTTTCTGTAACAAATGCTATTTTTACAGCCATCTTTATTTTGGGGTATTTATTTCATCTAAAAAATCTTAAGTAACAGTTTGAAGTTTATTGAGCGAAGTTTGCGATTATTCAATTAATCATTCGAAAAATCCTGAATAGTCTTTCTGTATTTAGAAAATACTTTTGCTCGTGAAATAAAACCCAGATACTTTCCTTCATCTATAACTGCCAGGTTGTAACGCCCTGAAGATTCAAACTTTTCAACTACTTCTTCCATATTATCATCCGGAGAAATAAAATGTTCGGGCATATACATTAAGTCCTTTATTTGTACTTTTTCATGAAGGTCTGTCTCAAAAATAATAGCCCTGACATCGGCCATTTTTACCATTCCTTTAAGTATTCCTTCACCATCGACAACCGGGAAAAGATTGCGATGTGATTTTGAAATAGCTTTAACCAATTCCTTTAGGTTTGCATCAGGAGAAATAATTTCAAAATCGGTTTCAATTAATCCTTTTAATTGCATCAATCTTAATACTGATTTATCTTTGTGATGTGTTAATAGTTCACCCCGTAAAGCCAATCTTTTTGTATAAATCGAATGTGGTTCAAACCTCATAATAGTTATATATGCAACCGTTGAAGTAATAATCAGAGGCATAAATAAGCCATACCCGCCTGTCATTTCTGCAGTAAGAAAAATAGCGGTAAGGGGAGCATGCATAACTCCGGCCATCATCCCTGCCATTCCAGCCAGGGCAAAATTATCCTCAGGCAATCCGAGATCGTAAAATGTATTGATAAACCGGGCAACAAAAAAACCTCCAACAGCGCCCATAAAAAGAGTAGGTGCAAATATCCCTCCTATCCCACCTGCCCCGGTAGTTGCCGACATGGCCATAACTTTAAAAATCAGTATTCCGCCTAACAAAACCAATAACCTGTAAGGATTATCTCTTAAACTAAAGAATAATGAACTATTTAAAAGGTTTGAGCTGTTTCCATCAAAAATATTGGCAATAGTGGTATATCCCTCTCCCCAAAGTGGCGGGAATATAAATATCAGTAAACCAAGGATAAAACTTCCAACAAGAAGTTTTATAAATTTATTTTTAATTTGTTTGAATTTACCCTCAATATACAAAGTCATCCGGGTAAAATAAAGAGACACCAAACCTAAAAAAAGTCCAAGGATAATATAATATGCAATGTTCCCGACTTCAAAAGAATGGACATGTGTAAACTTGAGTAACACCGTATCGCCCATAAAAAAATAGGATATTGATGCAGATGTAATTGAGGCTATAAGCAAAGGAATTAAATAAGCCATGGTAAGGTCAAGCATCAAAACTTCGAGTGTAAATATAATGCCAGCAATTGGTGCTTTAAAGATACCCGCTATAGCACCAGCTGCACCGCAACCTACCATCAGCGAAACATACCTGAAATTGAGTTTAAACAACCGGGCCAGATTTGAACCAATTGATGCGCCGGTAAGTACAATTGGGGCTTCCGCCCCCACCGATCCGCCAAAACCAATTGTCAAAGAACTGGCAACCATTGAAGTGAAGGTATTATGAGATTTTAGCTTTCCACTCATTTTTGAGAAAGAATGCAATATTTTAGATACTCCATGCCCAATATCATCACGGACAATATATCGTACAAATAATATTGTTAATAAAATCCCAATAAATGGATATAAAAGAAAAAGAAAACTCCCGGTTTCTTCAGGAATCCAATTAGTTAATTCTGATTCTACCAAATGAATCAGATTTTTTAATAATAAAGCTGCAAATCCACTAAAAATTCCAATAATAAAACTAAGGAAATATAAAAAATGCCTCTCCTTTACATGGGCAATTCTCCAGGCAATTAGCTTGTTCAATAATTTATTCAATTTCAACATTAATAAAAACTAAACATGAGATACATCAATAATTTGTTTTCTGTATCTGGTAAATACCCTGGCTCTCGATATAAAACCTATATACTTACCATTTTCAATCACAGCCATATTATATCTTCCTGAGGCTTCAAATTTCTGAGCAACCACTTCCATGCTGTCGTTAGGATCAATATGATATTCGGGCATATACATTAAATCCTTTAACAATACCTTATCATACTTTTCCTGCTTAAAAATAAGATGCCTGACATCATCCATTTTTAACATTCCTACCATTATTCCTTCCTTATCAACAATTGGGAAAAGGTTGCGATGGTTGTGTTCAATAGCTTCAATCAAGTCACGTAATGTTGATTCAGGCGAAAGCACTTCAAAATCACTTTCAATCAACTTATTGACTTCTAACATTCGAAGCACATTGATATCTTTATCATGTGTAAGTAGCTCTTTCCTTCGGGCTAACTGAATATGATAAACCGAATTTGGGGTGAATGTCCGAGCAACCAGATACGCAAAGGTTGCGGTGACCATTAGAGGAACAAAAAGCTTATACCCTCCTGATATATCAGCAATTAGGAAAATACCGGTTAAAGGTGCATGAAGAACACCGGCTATTAATCCTGCCATTCCTATTAATGCAAAATTATTGGTATTTATTTGGCGGATACCCAATGTATTAATTATAAACGCAAATAGCAAACCAGTATTAACTCCCATAAACAATGTGGGAGCGAAAATTCCACCTACTCCACCAGCTCCAAACGTTAACGAAGTTGCGATTATTTTTAAAAGTATTATTACACAAAGCAATATTAAAACTGTCCATAATTCATCAGCAAAACCATTAAAAAGATTTCCGTTAAACAGATATTCAAGGTTGCCTTCAAGTCCTGAGTTTATCGCCTCGTATCCTTCGCCATATAACGATGGGAAAAGAAAAATCAATCCTCCTAAAACAGTGCCACCTAAAATCAGTTTCGTATATATGTTTTTAATTTTATTAAAATAATCACTAAAAAAGTGATATGTTTTATTGAAATAAACAGATACAAATCCAGCGAAAATTCCAAGAACAATATAATATGGTAAATCACCTAAAATAAAAGTTTCCTTTACCTCGAATGGATAAAGTACATTTTGCCCTAAAAAGAAATACGATGTTACCACAGCAGTTGCTGAAGAAAGCAAAAGTGGCACCAATGAAAATACAGTTAGGTCTATCATTATTACTTCCACAGCAAACACAATTGCCACAATGGGTGCTTTAAAAATAGCAGCCATAGCACCAGCGCTGGCACATGCCAACATTAGTATGGTCGTTTTATAATTCAGCCTGAAAAATTTTGCCAACCATGAACCCCAGGCTGAACCGGTTGCAACAGTTGGCCCTTCAAGACCAACGGAACCACCAAATCCAACAGTTAGCGAACTGGCTATTACCGATGAGAAAAGATTGTGGTTACTTAACTTTCCTTTCCCTTTTGAAATACTGTGCAAAACATTAGGGATTCCATGCCTTACTGGCTTCCGAATAATATATTTTACAAATAATATAGTTAGTAAAATTCCAACAACAGGGAGAGCAAAATATATATAACTATGCACATCCTGTGATCCAATAGAATCAACCAGATTTTGGGTCATTCTAACCGCGTTTTTTATAACCACTGCTGCCAGACCTGAAAGTAACCCTACTACAATACTTAATAATGTGATAAAAGACCTTTCACTCAAGTGCTTAAGCCGCCACCTGTGGAACCTCGCTATAATATGTATCCTCTTCGCCATTTATTCATGCAAAAGTAGTAAAACAGTTGGTTATCATTAAGAATAAACTAAACTTATACAGTAAATCTATTGTTACTTTTCGAAATAAGACATTAATGAAGATTTTGATACTGGTGCATCCGGGTATATAGGACAGGCAATCACCAATCAATTAATAAAGAATCAACATGAGGTAGTTCCTATTAATCGTAAACTGCTGTATGGATCGATTACTGAATTATCAAATTTTGTTAGAAATTCAGATGCCATAATCAATCTGGCTGGGGCATCTATCCTCCAACGGTGGACGAAAAAAAATAAAACCCGAATTTATGATAGCAGGGTAATAACAACTTCAAACCTCATAAAATCCATTAATGTTTTACCTGAAAAGGAGCAACCTAAAAAATTTATTTCCGCTTCTGCAATTGGTATTTATAATACCGGTGAATCACACGATGAAAGTAGTACCAATTATAACAAAGGATTTGATGGAAAAGTAATTAAAGACTGGGAGGCAGCCACAATTAGATTACCTAAAAACACAGTAGGTGTAATTTTTCGTATTAGTCCGGTTTTTGGCAAAGAATCAAAAATAATTAATAATATGCTCTTTCCATTTAAATTGGGATTAGGAGCAAAAATAAGCACCGGGAAACAACCTTTCCCGTTTATTCATATTGAAGACGTAGTTGGCGCATTTGTGGAAACGATTGAAAATAATCAATTCTCAGGGATTTTTAATCTCGCCGCACCTCAGTCCATAACTAATGATGATTTTACTAAAGCATTTGCAAATTCACTAAAAAAATCTGCTTTCCTTACTATTCCCGGATTCTTTCTAAAACTTCTATTTGGAGAGGCTGCTAAAATACTTATTGAATCACCAGAGGTAATTCCAAGAAAATTATTGGACACAGGATTCAATTTCAGATTTAAAACTATAAATGAATTATTAAAAAGTATTGTTTAATTTATTGTTAGTCAGATATCTTATAAATCTCTACCTTACTTTCAGAAAAAACCGTATCAATATTGTAATCATTCTTTATTAATTCTTTCACATAATTATTGAAATCATACATCACTACCCACGTAGGGTTGTTTTCAATAATATTTCTTATTTCCTGTTTACCATCTATTCCTATTGCCTTTGCATGACTTGGATTAGATAATAATGTAGGATGAACATATTTGGTTGGAGAATCAGTTCTTAATAAATAATATACTATGTGTTTATAATTTGAAAGATAAAGTGTTTCATCTGATTTTTTATTTTTATTCAAATATTCAGCAACTTGCCGGGGTTTATCATTATTCATAATTTTACTGCTAATGCCTGATATCTGCACAATTAAAAAAGATGCCAATAAAAAATAGATTCCATATTTTTTCCCGGTAATTAATTGTAATACCCTCCCCTTATTTAAATTGGGATGAAAATACAATCCTGTTATTAAACTTAAGGGAATCATAAGTTGAATTGAATAATGCCCGAAATTTTTTCCCGGCAAGTACATTGCAATTAAGATGCCCACAATCCAAAACAAGAACATTTGTAATTGCCATTTTTTAAGCATTTTTACTTTTGAAAATAATGCATAAAAAAGCATAATTGAAATTGGTAAAAACCTAACAAGAAAATCGAGAAGGAATAGCAAATACTTCATGTTATTATGCCCCTGGCCGTATTTCGATGGTAATTCGTACGTGATATATTTAAATGCCTCGAAATTGCTACCCAAATAAAAATAAAGGTTTGTAGCCAGAAATGGTATTGAAAAGCCAATACCAGCAAAGACATACTTAAGAAAACTAGTCTTTCCTATTCTCCATTTATTTAATGATAGTTCTCTTATCAGAAAAAATGCCGATAAAAAAATAAAATCAAATAACACCAGGTATTTTATCATAAAACCAATTCCAAAAAGCAAGCCTGCTGCCGAATAGCTCCATTTCTTATGTTTCAGAAAAAAGAAAAATCCGCTTATAGTTGTAAGGTTAAAAAACAATTCCGCATTAGGGCCTACTCCAAATTTAGTCCAAATTGAAGTATAAAATAAATAAATTATTGCTGCAGCAAATGCCGGACTTTTCTCATTTATTAATTTTATCGATGCCAAATAGATTAGATGAGCTGTTGCCCCGATCATTACAGCAACAAAAAGCCGCGTAAGAAAAATGGAATATCCAAAAATATAATGAAAGAAAGAATATATCAGAAAAATCCCAACCGGTTTGGTATCCATCACATCAGTGTACATTTGTTTTCCCTGAGCCAGGTCTCTTCCAATAATCAGATAGGTCGATTCATCGTGGTCCATCACCGCCGGGAAAAACGAATAAAAACGTAGTATTACAGAGGTAATTATCAACAATAAAAAAACAATCGGTTTTTTCTTTGGAATCATGCTAAATATTTGATACAAAAATATAAAATTCAGAGTATCTACAAGCTGAATAAAAAAAAGCCCTACCAAATTGGCAGGGCTTTAAACTTACATATTATTAATATTATAACTGAGGACCGGCAGCAACCAGTGCTTTACCCTTTTCGTTATCAGTATATTTTTCGAAATTTTTAATAAATCGGGAACCCAGGTCTTGTGCTTTTTCATTCCATTCCAAAACATTAGCATATGTATCACGTGGATCAAGAATATTAGTATCAACACCTTTCAATTCAGTAGGAATTTCCAGGTTAAAGATAGGAAGATTCTTAGTTGGTGCACCTTCAATTGAACCGTCAAGAATTGCAGTAATAATACCACGAGTATCTTGAATGGAGATACGTTTACCGGAACCATTCCAACCCGTGTTAACTAGGTAAGCTTCTGCTCCGTGAGCTTCCATCTTCCTCACTAATTCCTGTCCGTATTT
Organism: Mariniphaga sp.; assembly: GCA_013203525.1. Lineage (GTDB taxonomy): Bacteria > Bacteroidota > Bacteroidia > Bacteroidales > Prolixibacteraceae > JABMQB01. The sequence goes on along the minus strand of JABMQB010000856.1, from coordinate 1,405 downwards.
TGTTGGGTGCAATGAAAGGAAAGCTGCACCAAAACAAGCAGAGAATGTAGGTTGTGGAGATGTTACTCCACGTTCCGTTCCTGCTAATTTTGCAGTAAATCCAGAAAGAAAATGATATTTGGTTTGCTCTGGTGTCAATTTAGCTACCGGCGGCAATACTCCAAATGCATCAGCTGTTAAGAAAATAACTTTATTTGCGTGGCCAGCTTTAGAAACAGGCTTAATAATATTTTCAATGTGATAAATCGGGTAAGAAACACGAGTGTTTGCAGTTACCGAACCATCGCTAAAGTCAATTATGCCTTCTGCATCAACAGTAACGTTCTCAAGAAGGGCATCGCGTTTAATAGCACCAAAAATTTCTGGTTCAGCTTCTTTATCAAGTTTAATGGTTTTTGCATAACATCCACCTTCGAAGTTGAATACACCCTTGTCATCCCAACCGTGCTCATCGTCACCAATTAATTGGCGGTTTGGATCAGTTGAAAGAGTTGTTTTACCAGTACCTGAAAGACCAAAAAAGATAGCTACATCACCTATTTTACCTACATTGGCAGAACAGTGCATTGCTGCCATTCCTTTTAAGGGTAAGTAGTAGTTCATCATGGCAAAGATTCCTTTTTTCATTTCACCACCATACCAGCTACCACCAACAACATGCATTTTTTCAGTTAAGTTAAAAACAGTATAAACTTCTGAATTCAAACCATGTTCCTGCCATTTTTCATTAATGGTTTTAGACGCATTAAGCGATACAAAATCAGGTTCACCATAGTTGACTAATTCTTCATCTGTAGGGCGGATAAACATGTTTTTTACAAAATGAGCTTGCCAGGCAACTTCCATAATAAAACGAACTTTTAAGCGAGAATCCTCATTGGCTCCACAAAAAGTGTCCATTACGAATAATCTTTTTCCAGTAAGTTGTTTAACAGTGTTTTCTTTTAAATCATTCCAAACTTCAGTTGTAACTGGCTTATTGTCGTTTGGGGACTCAGGAGTGGTCCACCACATTGTATCTTTTGTAGTATCATCTTTTACAATGTATTTATCCTTAGGTGAGCGACCAGTAAAAATACCTGTCATTACATTAACAGCATCCAACTCGGTTAGCTGCCCTTTTTCAAATCCCTCAAGAGCAGGATTCATTTCTTCCTCAAAGAGCTGTTCATATGATGGATTATAAACGATTTCCTGGACATCGTTAATACCATACTTTAATAAATCAATTTTTTTCATAAAAATCTAATAATTAACTTTATAATAACAACAAATCAAACTTACTCTGTTCACAAAAATAGCTTTTTTTTCAAAATTCCTGTTTTAGAACATAATTATCAATAGCCTTTTCTTCTTATATAAACAAAAACTCATCAACTTAGCTCACTAAATCCCTAAATAAAAG
>JABMQB010000855.1 GCA_013203525.1 Mariniphaga sp. | reverse complement strand
TTGGAAATTTTAGTTGAAATTCACAATGAAGAAGAATTGGATAAAATATCGCCTCTGGCAGATTTAGTTGGGGTAAATAACCGAAACCTGAAAACCTTCGAGGTGGACATTCAAAATTCTATCCGTTTATCAAAACTAATTCCAAATCAGTTTATTAAAATATCGGAAAGCGGATTGTCAGATGTTTCAACAATTTTTCTTTTAAAAGAATACGGTTTTAAAGGATTTCTAATTGGTGAAACTTTTATGAAAACCAAAGATCCGGTAAAAACTTGTTCCGATTTTATTTCGAAAATAAAAGCATAAATGAAACAGAAACTGATAATAAAAGTATGTGGAATAAAATTTCCTGAAAATCAGGAAGCAATCTTGGAGTTGAGTATTGAAATGCTCGGATTTATCTTTTATCCAAACTCAAAAAGGTACGTGGGCAATTTACCGAAAGAAACTTTAATCCAATTATTCCAAACCAATATTTCAAAGGTTGGAGTTTTTGTTAATGAAGATATTCAGAATTTGCTTGAATTAGCTAAAAAATATCAGCTTAGTTTTATACAGCTACATGGAAAAGAAACTCCTGAAATCTGTCAAAGAGTAAAGAATTCCGGATTCAAGGTTATAAAAGCTTTTGGTGTCGATGAAGACTTCAATTTCAAATTAACAGAAGCTTATTCGGGTGTGGTCGATTATTTTATATTCGACACAAAAGCAAGGACTTATGGAGGTACCGGCAAAAAATTCAACTGGAAACAATTAGAAAAATATAATGGAAAAACTCCATTCCTGTTAAGTGGAGGGATTAAGCCGGAAGATGCAGATTCTATTAAAAAAATACAACATCCGAAACTAGTTGGATTAGATTTAAACAGTGGCTTTGAAGACCAGCCAGGATTAAAAAATATTCAACAGCTAAAAAAATTTATTGACGAAATTAAATCATAACAAGATATAAAAATGGACTATCAAGTTAATGAAAAAGGATATTACGGAGAATTCGGGGGTGCCTGGATTCCTGAGATGATGTTTACCAATATTGAAGAATTAAGCCGGAGATATCTCGATATAATTCATTCAAGTGAATTTGTTGAAGAATTTGTCAAGCTACTGAAAGACTACGTTGGCAGGCCATCGCCATTGTATTTTTCCCAACGGTTATCAGATTTTTATCAAACAAAAATCTATCTCAAAAGAGAAGATTTAAATCATACAGGTTCACATAAACTGAACAATACGGTAGGGCAAATTTTATTGGCACTTAAACTTGGTAAAACGCGTATTATTGCCGAAACAGGTGCCGGACAACATGGAGTGGCAACAGCAACTGTTTGTGCGTTGAAAGGTATTAAATGTGTAGTTTACATGGGTGCATTGGACATTGAACGTCAGGCTCCCAATGTAAAAAAAATGAAAATGCTTGGTGCCAAAGTTATCCCTGTTCATAGTGGAAATAAAACTCTAAAAGATGCAACCAACGAAGCCATGCGAGATTGGATAAATAATCCATTTGACACACATTATATTATAGGCTCAGTAGTTGGTCCTCACCCCTATCCCGATATGGTTGCTCGTTTTCAGGCGGTTATAAGTAAAGAGATTAAAATCCAACTTGCTGAACAAACCGGAAGTGAGTTGCCAACAAGGATAATAGCATGTGTTGGCGGAGGGAGTAATGCTGCCGGGGCTTTCTATCATTTTCTTGAAAACGATGAAGTCGAACTAATTGGTGTAGAAGCAGCCGGCAAAGGTGTAGATACTTCTGAAACTGCTGCAACATTAAAAGTTGGTTCTCCGGGTGTATTGCATGCCAGCAAAACAATGCTAATGCAAAATTCTGATGGGCAGATTACGGAACCATATTCGATATCGGCAGGACTTGACTACCCAGGGATAGGACCAATGCATGCACACCTATTTAAAACAGGTAAAGCAAAATATTTGTATGCAACCGACAAAGAAGTACTGGAAGCAGCACTTTTGCTTACTCAAAAAGAAGGAATAATTCCTGCATTGGAATCGGCTCATGCACTTGCCGCATTAAATCAGATTAAGTTTAAGGAAAACGATGTTACAGTTGTAAATCTTTCAGGACGTGGTGATAAGGATATGCAAACGTACCTTGATTATTTTGGGTATTAAAAATCAGTAAAAAAAAATAAGTACAAAGTCAAAAGCAAAGAGATGAATAATAGAATAAATGCACTTTTCGAAAAGAAAACAAAAAATATATTATCAGTTTATTTTACTGCTGGTTATCCCAACTTAAACGATACTGAGACTATAATTATTGAACTTGAAAAAGCTGGAGTCGACTTAATTGAGATAGGCATCCCTTTTTCAGATCCAACTGCCGATGGACCAGTGATTCAGCAAAGCAGCCATCAGGCATTAGTGAATGGCATGAGCCTCAATTTGCTTTTTAGCCAATTGGCTAATATTCGAAAAAAAGTTTCAATTCCCTTGATATTAATGGGATATTTTAATCCCGTTTACCAGTTTGGAATTGAAAATTTCTGTATGAAATGTTTAGAAACAGGGATTGACGGAGTTATTTTACCCGACCTTCCATTGTGGGAATATGAAAATAACTACAAATCTATTTTTGAAAAAGTCAACCTACACAATATATTAATGATAACACCTCAAACATCCAATAAAAGAATCCTGGAAATTGATGAAAAATCTACAGGATTTATATATATGGTTTCTTCATCGTCTACTACAGGTAAAAAACAGAAAGTTGAAGATTTCCAACAAGAGTATTTTAATCGGGTGAGTGATATGGAAATTAAATCACCCCGAATAATCGGATTTGGAATTTCCACCCGTACAACTTTTGAAAATGCTTGTAAAAATGCAAATGGTGCCATTATTGGAACTGCATTCATAAATTCTTTTCATAATAATATTCCTATTGAAAAAAGTATCCTGGCATTTGTAAATTCAATTAAAAATTAAATGAATTTGAAATAAAGAAAATTCTAAAAGTTGACTATCCCCGTGGCAGAGCCAAGGAGTATTATGCCAATTTTATTTCGGCAAAAAAGCCGAAAATCGAATTTTCTCTATTCACCCCACTGTCAGTCTTTC
>JABMQB010000854.1 GCA_013203525.1 Mariniphaga sp. | reverse complement strand
TGTATTTCACGTTCTTCAACACCCCTAATTGGCGCTTCTGAAATCTCTTTAAGGCTTTCAAATTCTTCCTGTAAAACTTCAGCATATTTTTTAAGATCACGCATACTGAAATCACCCGAAATATTTACATTCATAATCGGAAATTCAGAAAGGTCGATATCCATTACCATCGGGTCTGACGGCATATCGTTTGGCAATTCTGATTGAGCCTTGTCAACCCGATCCTTGGTGTCCTGAAGAGCCTGTTTAATAGTAACATTGGTATTAAATTCAACAATAACGGTGCTTACATCCTGATACGATGCTGAGGTTACTGTTTTTATACCTTTCATCCCTTTTAATTCCTGCTCGATAGGCCGGGTTATAAGGTTTTCAATATCGACCGGTGAATTACCCGGATATACTGTTTGGACAAATATGTAAGGAATTACTATTTCGGGCATTGCCTCACGGGGCATTTTCTGATATGAATAGATTCCGAAAAAAACGATCAATGCAGTTAGGATATAAACTGTCGTTTTATTCTTCAACGCTAAATAGGTTGGTGCAAACCTTCGCGTAATATTTTGAATATTTTTTGATTCTTTATCTTTAACCATTTAAATAGGTATTAACTTGTTTTATGCAAGAAACTATAAACGGATAAGCGTTCCGTCGACAACCTGAGTATACCCTTCGGTAATAATTTTTGTGCCGGCATCCAATCCTTCAGTAACTTCGGTCAAATTGTTTTGGCTAATCCCGGTTTGAACATAAACTTTTTGCGCACGGGTTTCATTATTTGAAGAATTTACTATAAACGTATACATTCCTTTAAAATCTTCTTTTACCAAAAGGTTAGGGACTATAACTGCATCTTCAGCAACATAATCACGCATTTTAACAATGGCGATGAGGTTTGGTTTAATTGTGTTGTTCGAATTATTCAGGTTTATCCTGATCCTGAAAGTCCGATTATTAGCATTTATGGTATTGCCTATCCTAAAAATTGTGGCTTCAATTTCCTTATTTAATGCAGGAAAATTAACCTGGACTTTATCACCTTTTTTAATTTTTGTTAGATAAGCTTCTGAAACATCAGCATAAATTCTTACCCGAGAAGTATTCAGCACTTTAGCAAAAGGTACTTGAGGACTTCCAATCTGCCCTTTCTTTTGAAATACTACATCAATAATTCCATCAATTGGCGATTTAATAACGGCCATTTCCATCTGAGCCTCCATTCCTTCTATTCTTTTTTTCAATGATTCCAGGGTTGTTTTTGCCTGAAGGAATTGTAATTCTGAACCAATATTTTGGTCCCAAAGGTTTTTCTGGCGTTGAAAAGTAGTTTCAGCGAGTTCAAGTTGAATATTCATTTCATCGAGCGACCGTTGGAGTGTATTGGTACTTAATTTGGCTAAAATCTGACCTTTTTTCACAATCACTCCTTCAGTTACAAGTACTTCATCTATAATACCTGCCGACTCAGGGCTGACATTTATATCTTGTTCAGCCTCGACATTACCTGAAGATTCAATAAAGTGTTCAAATTTCTGAAGTTCAATATCCGATGCTTTAACATTTACGATATCTTCATCAGTAACTTCAGCAAGCTCATTTTCAAGGGCAACAATTTGTTGTTCCAAATCGTGAGCCTGTTGTTTAAACTTCTGTAATTGCAGGCGTTTGGCTGCTTCGTCATCAACTGAAGTTCCTGCACATGATGCAAGGAAAACAGTTACAGTTATTAAAAATATTAATTTTTTCATTGTAGTATTTTTTATGTTTTTGATTTCTGATTATAGTTTTCCTTTAGCTTTTTTAAGACTTAAGTCAGCTTGTAATAATTGAAGGGCTGAACCAATGTAAGAACCGTAAGCCTGGATATATTGTGTCTCGAGTTGAGATAATTCTGTACTGCTTGAAATTCCATTTTGAAATTTAATTTTTGCCTTATTTTTAATTTTTTCTGCTAACTCGCGGTTTTCCGTATCGTTATCATATTTTTCTATTGCTGATTCAAAATTTGCCTGAGCTGTCAAATAATCTTTTTGAAGAGTTTGTTCGGTTAGTAATTTCAGGTTATTTGCTTTATCAAGTTCAATTTGTGCCTGTTTTACCTTTGAAATTCGTTTACCCGATGAAAAGATTGGGACAGAAAGTTGTAATCCAACTAACGATGAAGGAAACCACGAAACGGATGATTTAAACAAATTATGTTGATTCCCATACGCTGTTTTTGAATAACTGTAAAAAGCACTTAGGCTGGGTAAAAAAGCAGCTTTTTCGAGGTTAAGCAATTTTTCGGAAGCAAGGTAATTTGAAACCGACATTCGATAATCGATATGGTTACTAATATCTAACTGGTCATTTGAAGTACCAACAATTAATGGATTCAGGAAGTTATCTAAATCATCGGTTAAATCCACTTCAGTTTCCATATCAAAACCCATAGAATATTTTAAAACAACCTTTGATATTTTAATTTCCCTTTCAGCTTTCAGAATTTCATTTTCAGCATTTTTAACCAATAACTTCATTTGGTCAACATCCTGTTCCTCCCTAAAACCATTATCAAAATAGGCAACTGTTTCTTCGTATAATTTTTCGGTATTTACAAGGTTTTCTTCCATTACCTTTTTATTCTCCTTACCAATCAACACATAATAATATGCTTGAGCAACTGCATCGCGAATATCGATTTCATTTTTTTCATGGCTTTGTTTCGCCATGTTCAGATACAGTTTTGACGACCCAATGCCAACAATATATGATCCATCAAAAAGTAATTGAGAAACAGAAATTCCATAATCGGAATTATAATCCTGTCCGAATTTTACCGGAATATATGATCCAGGTTCGCCACCAAAAATTTCACCGGGCAATAGCGATACCGGTATATTAAGGAATGCATTATAATTTGCACTTCCGGTAACCTGAGGCAGCCCCATTGTAATGGTTTCCCATACTTTTTTCTGGGCACTGGTAATATCCATGTTTGAGTTCTGAAGGATAAATGAATTCTTCATTGCATATTGTTGTGCTTCTTCCAACGAAAATTCTGTTGCTTGGTTTTGAGCGGTTGCCCCTATAGTAAGCAATACCGTAAAAATTAGCAAATAAATTTTAATTTTGTTTTTCATTCTGAAGGCTGTTTAATTGTTCTTTATAGTATTTTAGTCCTTTTTCGGTACAAATGCCGTGTAAATGATAATCTATTGTTTTATCAAATATTTCAATACTTGCCAGTTCGCTTTCATCAAATATATTATGATCGGGATTCATCGTTAAAAGCATCCTGCCAACATTTAGTTTTGAAATAAACTCAGTGTCAATATCCTTCCGAAATAATCCTTGCTTTTTACCATCTTCAATATTCAAAATATTATCATTCAATATTTTCTTCCTTTTAAAATCATGCAGTTTTTTATATAAAGCCGGGTATTGTTTTTTAAGGTCGAACTCCAGGTTGTTATTGTAAACACGAAGGATGCTTGCAAGATGTATTCGAAGCGCAAAAATCCTATCTATCGGATTACCGTTATTTTCATCATTCAAATTGAAATGGGGATTTTCCATATAATAATTGATTACTTCCTCAACAAGACTTTCCTTATCCTTAAAAAACTGGTAAAGTGTTTTTTTTGAAATTCCAAACTCCTGAGCCACATCATCCATTGTAATACTTTTGATGCCGTGTTTCAGATAAAGTTTTCCTACATTTTCTAATATAATTTGTTTCTTTTCTTCCATGGCTTTGCAAATATAACTTATTTGCCAATACCGGAAACTTTAATAACCCTTAAAGTTTCCATGGTTTTTATTTGTTTAATATTTGTTTTCAAGCGCTAACAAAACTATGGGAACAATTAAAGTTTTCTTATTACGAATCGGTGAATGGCGATTTTTTATAACCTTTTTGTCGATTATGGAATTTGGAATACTTTAAATGGAGATTTAATACTTTTGATTGACTGATAAATTTATTTTAAATATACTTCAGCAATTAGTATATCATTAGGAAAAGTTATTTTAATATTTTCACGGTTGCCTTCAACAAGATTTATACTTTTCCCGGTTACCTCCAGAACAGAGGCATCATCGGTAAACAATGGAGAAAATTCCTGATTATAAGCTTCTTTAATAACTGCAACATTGAATGTTTGTGGTGTTTGCACAATATAATATTCCGACCTGTTAACTGCCACGTTTTTAACATTATCCCCTTTTCTCAATGATTCAGCAACCGGGATAACCGGAATTGCATTTCCTTTAGATTGAGCCATTCTACAACATCTTAAAAGAGTATCGATACTTACCAATGGACGAACACCATCATGAATAAAAACTATACCCTCTTCTGTAATTTCTTTCAACCCATTTAATACTGAAAAAAACCTTTTTTTCCCTCCAATGCAAACTCTATGGTTTATATTAAATGAATTTTCATAACACAGATTTTTCCAGGTTTTTATTTGTTGTTCGGGCAATACAATAATTAATTCAATTTTAGGCTCATATTTATTAAAAATCTCTATAGTGTGCATTAAAATAGGTTTTCCGGCTATTTTAATGAATTGCTTCGGAGATTCGTTACCCATCCTGTTTCCTATACCCCCTGCAACTATTAAGGCAAACTTTTTCAT
>JABMQB010000853.1 GCA_013203525.1 Mariniphaga sp. | reverse complement strand
TTCATGTACCTCGTCGCCAACGGGGAAAATCCAACCCGAATCAGATTCAGCTTTTTCAGCAACATACCCTTTTTTACCTGGCGCCGAAAACATTTCAAATCCCGTTCTTAAGAAATTGTCAATCCGTATTGAACCATCCACTCCTGCAACCTCATCTTTTAATTCCATTCCACCCCTGAAACACCAGCTTACCTCAAACTGCCCGATTGCACCATTGGCATACTTAACAAGTCCTATTGCATTATCCTCTGCAGCAATGGGTTTTACCTGTGTATCAGCCCAGCAAACGACTTCAATTGGGCGAATATTTTTTCCAATAAAACTTCTACCAATTTCAATACAGTGACAACCCAGATCCAAAATTGCCCCACCTCCTGAAATCTCGGGATTCCAAAACCAATCGCTGTGTGGTCCGGGATGTGCTTCACGTGATCGTACCCACAACACTTTTCCAATAGCACCATTTTCAACCGAAGCACGTGCTTTCAAATGTTTGGGTGAATAGACAAGGTCTTCCAGATAACCATGAAATACACCGGATTCCCTGACCTTCTGCAAAATCTCCCAAGCCTCATCCGCATTTCTACCTAATGGTTTTGTACATAAAACTGCTTTACCTGCATCGCAGGCTGCAAAAATTGCCTCTTTATGCAAATTATTTGGTATCCCAACTACAATAACATCAACCTCCGGATCATTTATTACCTCATGCATTTTTGTCGACCATTTCGGAATATTATTATCACCAGCAAATTTTCTAGCTCGTTCTTCAGACCTGGAATAAACATTAACAACTTTATCGCGGCTACGTAATCCATGGAGCGACATAGTATAAAATGTACCGATCAAACCGGTTCCAAGCATGGCAATTTTTTTCATCTGGTTTATTTTTAGTTCAGATTTTAAATTTAAATCATTTATCTTCGAATCTCAATTCTGAATCAAAAAAACATGCGTTTTAAAGGAATCTTTTTTTTCATCATTTTAATTACACTAATTTCCTGTAATAAAAAAGCAGCTTATATTATAAACGATGGGCAAGTTTATGGAACTTTTTATCACATTGTTTATCAGTCACCCGGAGCTAAAGATTTCCATGAAAAAATTAAAAATAATTTTGATGAATATACTATGTCCTTTTCCCCTTTTGAAGAAAAATCAATTATTTCAAAAATTAATAACAATGAACCTGTTATTCCTGATTCGTATTTTGTTAATTGTTTTAACCTGGCCCAGGAAATATCCTATGTCACCGATGGTGCATTTGATATAACTGTTGCACCTATGGTTAATGCATGGGGATTTGGATTCAGGAATAAGGAAAATATCACCGATGGATTGATCGATAGCTTAAAAGCAATTACAGGATTTCGGAAAGTAAAGCATATGAATGGTTATGTGATTAAAGATAATCCGGAAATCATGCTCGATATGAGCGCAATTGCAAAAGGTTATACTTGTGACTTGATTGGGGAATTCCTGGCAGATAAAGGATGTGAAAACTACATGGTTGAAATTGGTGGTGAAGTGGTTGCCAGAGGAGTAAATGCAAAAGGAAAAACATGGTCCATTGGAATCAGTGAACCCATTGATGATAATCTTTTTGGCAGCACCGAACTAAATGCCATTGTTCAACTGCCAGACAAAGCTATGGCAACTTCCGGAAATTATCGTAATTTTTACAAGGAAGATGGAGTAAAATATGCACATACCATCGATCCAAAAACCGGATACCCGGTTCAACACAGTTTACTTAGTGCAACGGTTATGGCTGATAACTGTGCTACAGCCGATGCATTTGCTACAGCTTTCATGGTTTTGGGACTTGAAAAAGGAATCGAGCTGGCAAATCAAATTCCCGAAATAGAAGTTTATTTTATTTATGCAGATGAATCAGGGAGTAACCAAGTGTATAATTCAGATAATTTTAAAAGAATTCTCACAAACTAATCGGTCTTATTACTATCCGGAGCAAACGATAATTTTTTATAATTAACTTTCTTCCATGCTTTCTTTTGTTCAAGCCTGTCCTGAGTCTGCGAACAGTAAACTCCGTTTTGTTTCAAATATTTATTTCCACTAACATGAGTATTCGGAAATTTACCTCCTTTAACCAATAGCATCCGAATTGCCATTCCCAACATTGCTAATGAAACCAATCCTACCGCCAATAATATAACCTTTAACATCTCCATACTATCCCCTTCTGAATTGACTACAAAAATACTTTATTTTATCAATATAAAAATCATATCTTATCAAAATAACGGGTTTATCGTCAAATTGTTGATGTTGGCCTAAAAGCTTTTTGAAATCAAAAAATTATAATTAGTTTTTGTAATTTTAATATCATAAACAAAACTTATAAATCATGGAAAAGCATATTAACATTGTTGCCGCCTTACAGATTGCATTCAGTATTCTTGGATTAATAATTGGTATTCTCGGATTTGTTGTTTTACGAATTATAGGAGATATCTCGGGTGACCACGAAGCACAATTTGTACTTTCAATTGTTGCTACTGTTGCACTTATTTTCTTTGCTGTGCTGAGCATTCCCGGATTAATTGCCGGATTTGGACTACTTAAAAGAAAAGAATGGGCACGAATTTTAACATTAATTCTTTCGGTACTTGACTTATTTAATTTTCCACTTGGTACAGCAGTAGGAATTTACTGTATCTGGGCATTATCAAACAACGAAGTTGCTGCGGAATTTAAGAAAAAAGATTAATTAAATTACATAAATGAATAAAACAAACCTTCAATTTACCAGATTAAAAGAACAAAAAAACAGAAAAAAACAGGCTGAAGCAGTTTTGGCAAAAACAAGGGAATTACTAAAAACTGAACAACAAAATCTGGCTAAACAAGAATTAACTCTTAAAAAAGAATACGAAGATGTACTCCGTTTGGAAGGGAATAGCCTTACATCTATCTTCCATTCATTTCTGGGAAACAAAGTTGAAAAACTTGATAAAGAGCGGCAGGAGTATCTGGCAGCAAAATTTAAATATGAAGGGTATAAGGATACAGTTTCCAGGCTTGAAGAAGAAATAAGTAAGCAGGAAAATGAACTTCATATAATTGGAAATCCTGAAACTGAATATGCCGAATTAATCAAAACAAAATCGGAAGAGTTAAAAGCTCAAAACGATTCACAATTTATTGCCACTTCTCAAAAAATGGATTCTTCCTACACAATAACAATTGAAATTGAAGAAGCAATAGCAGCCGGTGAAAAAGCAAATCAGGGATTATTAAAAGCCATCCGGTCTATGAGCAAAGCAAAAGGATGGGGAACTTTTGATATGCTGGGAGGTGGAATAATTGCCACAGCAGTAAAACATTCACACATAGATAATGCAAAAGCTGAAATTCAAAATATCCAGTTTTTGCTTAAACGATTTAATAGAGAATTACAGGATATTAGGTCAATTCAGAATGCCAACTTTAATCCTGAAATTAGTGGGTTCAATAAATTTGCCGATTTCTTTTTTGATAATATAATTTTTGATTGGGTTGTACAAAGCCGGATTCATAAGTCAATGGATAATCTTATTAAAACTCAAAAACAGGTTAAATCAATTTTATACACATTAAAAGAAGAATCTGCTTCCTCAAAAACTCATTACAAATCTTTAAAAATAGAATTAAACGAATATCTTGAAGAAGCATAATTCTAAGATTAATCTTTTTTACAATTTCAAATCATTAAATTTATAAGCCTAATTTGAGGCTATTTCTTGATGCAGCAACTGGAAATAAAAGTTACCGGAAAAGTTCAGGGTGTTGGATTCAGGTATTTTGTAAAAAACAAAGCCAATGAATTTGACATAAAAGGATGGGTACGAAACACCAATGATGGTGGCGTTTTTATTGTGGCAGAAGGTGAAGAATCTGACATTAATACTTTTGTAGATTGGGTAAATCAGGGTCCTCAACTTTCGCGCATTGACAAATTAACAATTAATAGGTTTGACAAATTAAGTAGGTTTAAAGTATTCGAAATACGATTTTAATATTAAATGAAGGATAAAGAAACATTTCATATGAGCCCATCCCAATTCAGGGAAGAAGGCAAAAAAATGATAGACTGGATTGCCGATTATTACGAAAATATTGAGAATTACCCTGTTTTATCTCAGGTTGAGCCAGGCGAAATAATCGGGCAGCTACCTGATTCTCCACCGTTAAAAGGAGAATCCATGGATAAAATGATGGATGATGTAAATAAGGTAATTATGCCCGGAATTACCCATTGGCAATCGCCTGATTTTTATGCTTTCTTCCCGGCCAATACATCCTTTCCGGCTATTCTTGGCGAAATGCTTTCTTCAGGCCTTGGTGTTCAGGGAATGATTTGGGCAACAAGCCCGGCATGCACTGAACTTGAAACCCGGGTAATGGATTGGCTTGTTGAAATGCTAGGGTTGCCTAGAAAATTTAAATCAACTTCAACCGGTGGTGGTGTTATTCAGGATACCGCTTCCACATCAGTTCTAACAGCAATAATTGCAGCCCGGGAAAAGGCTACTCAATTTGAATCAAATGCAAAAGGTGCCAGGCAGAAGCTTACTGCGTATGTTTCAACCCAAACGCATTCATCAGTAGAAAAAGCTATTAAGATGGCTGGCATTGGTAAAGAAAATCTGAGGCTTATCGAAGTTGATAAATCATTTGCAATGCAATCAAATCTACTAAAAGAACAAATTGGGAAAGATATAAAAGAAGGGTTTATTCCATTTTTTGTCTGTGCTACAATTGGCACCACTTCATCCAATGCAATCGATCCGATAAAAGAAATAGGTAAAATTTGTAAAGAAGAAAATATATGGTTACATGTCGATGCTGCCATGTCGGGGACAGCCATGCTTTGCCCCGAAAACCGAAAATGGCAGGAAGGTGTGGATCTGGCCGACAGCTACTGTTTTAATCCACACAAATGGATGTTTACCAATTTCGATTGCGACTGTTTCTGGATTGCCGACAGAAAACATTTAATAAACACTTTCACAATTCTTCCGGAATATTTAAAAAATAAAGCAACAGAAGAAGGTGCTGTTTTTGATTACCGCGACTGGCATGTTCAATTGGGAAGAAGGTTCCGATCATTAAAACTCTGGTTTGTAATCAGGCATTATGGAATTGAAGGTTTGCAATTCCATGTGAGGAAACATATAAACATGGCTCAACAATTTACAGAATGGATAAATCAATCTAATGATTTTGAGTTGGCGATTAATCCTCCATTTAACCTTGTGTGTTTCCGGCACAAAGCCAGCGATGAGTTTAATATGAAGCTGATGAATGCAATCAATGAATCAGGTAAGGCCTTTTTAACTCATACAAAACTTAGCGGGCAAGTGGTTTTGCGTTTAAGTATTGGGCAAACCAATACGGAAGAAAAGCATGTGGAAGAAATTTGGGAGTTGATTAAAAAATTTACGATTAATGTACTAAATCCTTAAAACTATTCCTTAAAGTACTTATCGCCAAATCGATATCTTATTCCTAATGAACTTTGGTAGATTATCCCATTTTCAAAATCTATTGTTGGTTGAAATTCTATATGCAGAGAAAATCGCCTATTTTTCTCAAACAGATAAATCTGAGTTCCAATTGGTATAACAATTCCATTATAAATATGAAGGATTCCACCCACTCCTGCATAAACAGAATGTTTTTCCTTTTTAATAATATCATAGCAAAATACTAATTCAGGCGTAAAATCCATAAAATAATGACTATCATAAATCCTAAATTCACTCCATAATCTATTTGAAAAATCATAACCTAAACCTATTTTAGAATGGTTAGAGTTATAATAAGAAATACTTACTTGAGAAAAACTACTATTATTTATCATAAAAATAATAGCCAACAACACCAGCATTTTATAATAAGTTTTCATATTGATAATAAATTATGTTTGACAATTAAATAAAAAAGATAATCTATTTATTGAAAAAAAACAACTCAAATAAAATATAAAACCTTTAAGTGTAAACTCTACCTTTAAAAAAATTTAGTATTTTAGAGGCTTACAAAAAATCAATTAAAACATGTCAGAATTTAAACAATCAGAAGTCTGGTTTATAACCGGGAGCCAACACTTATACGGACCGGAAACATTAAAACAAGTTGATATTGATTCAGAAACAATTGTTAATGGATTAAACGCATCTGGGAAAATGTCGGTAAACCTGGTATTTAAACCTGTTGTAAAAACACCCGATGAAATACTGGATATATGTGTTCAGGCAAGTTCCAATAAAAACTGTATTGGAATTATAACCTGGATGCATACATTTTCGCCGGCAAAAATGTGGATTGCCGGATTAAAAGCACTAAGTAAGCCGTACATGCATTTACATACCCAGTTTAACCGTGATTTGCCATGGAGTGAAATTGACATGGATTATATGAACCTGCATCAAAGTGCTCATGGTGGACGCGAGTATGGATTTATCAATGCACGCATGCGTAAAAACCGAAAAGTGGTAGTTGGCCACTGGCAGGATGAAAAAGTGCAGGATCAGGTTGCAATTTGGTGCCGGACAACAATTGGATGGGCTGATTCGCAAGGATTAAAAGTAGCCCGCTTTGGCGATAATATGCGTGAGGTTGCAGTAACCGAAGGCGATAAAGTGGAAGCACAAATAAAATTTGGTTGGCAGGTAAGCGCTTTTGGAGTTGGCGACTTTGTTAAATATGTTGAAAAAGTTACAGATGATGAAATTGATGAATTATACAGTGAATATGAAAATATTTATAATGTAGCTGACAACTGTAAACCTGGAACAGAATACCATGAAAATGTAAGAGTCCAGGCAAAGTATGAAATTGCCATGAAACGATTTATGAAGGATGGCAACTTCAAAGCATTTACAACCAATTTTGAAAACCTAACGGGACTGGATCAATTACCAGGATTAGCCTCACAGCGTTTAATGGCAGCCGGTTATGGATTTGGTGCCGAAGGAGACTGGAAACAAGCAGCATTGTTACGCATCCTTAAAACCATGTCGGCAGGAATGACCGGTGGCAGCTCTTTTATGGAAGATTATACCTACCATTTTGATCCGGCAAACGAAGCTGTTTTAGGAGCACACATGTTAGAAATATGTCCTTCAATAGCAGCTAAAAAACCAAGGCTTGAAGTACATCCACTTGGAATTGGAGGCAAAGAAGCACCGGCTCGTTTGGTTTTTGAAAGTGCAACCGGAGATGCCATGAATGTAACTTTAATTGATATGGGAAATCACTTCCGAATTATCGTAAATACATTGGATGTAATTGAACCATTGGAAAAAATGCCAAAATTACCTGTTGCATCAGCTTTTTGGAAAACACATCCAAACCTTGCTGATGGAGCTGCAGCCTGGATTTACGCCGGAGGAACACACCACTCGGCATTTACGCTGGCTCTTACTCCTGAATATATTGAAACACTGGCTGAATATGCCGATGTTGAATATATTGTTATCGACAAAAACACAAAGATTCCGGAATTCAAAAAAGAACTTCGCTGGAACGACATATATTATATGCTGGCAAACGGATTAAAATAAAATATCTCTTTTTATAATGTTAGGCGGAACTTTATTGCTTCCGCCTTTTTTTATTCTTTTTTAAACCAGTTATAGAATAAAGAAAATTCTTAAAGTTGACTATCCCCGTGGTAGAGCCAAGGAGTATTACGCCAATTTTATTTCGGCAAAAAAGCCGAAAATCGAATTTTCTCTATTCACCCCACTGTCAGTCTTTC
>JABMQB010000852.1 GCA_013203525.1 Mariniphaga sp. | reverse complement strand
CCACAATATTTTATCAATAGCTTTTTCTCTTTCTTCGGGGTTGGTATTCGATTCTGCAACACGAAAAATCTGGTCGGAGAAAGGAAGTTCTTCTTCGAAAAGTTCATGTTTTAATCGCTTACTTAGTAGCAATGAAAACACCAGATTATTTTGACGAGCTGAAATTAAATGTTTTTCGGGCTGATAATTAAAATTTTCGCAATTAAACGAAGTCAAAATGTTTTTAATGTTCAGCTCAAACATAAACCATTCGTTTAAAAATCTATTTTTGGTTAATAATGCATATTCATAATAAAGGCTGTTTAATTTATTTTCTATATGAAGCGTTAATTCATTTGTCTCCAGATTTTTTGCCCAATGTAAAAAACGGGTCATGTAATCAGGGATTTCAACAGGTTGCAAAATCTGATTTTCCAGGAATTCTTTTTTGTAATTCCCTAATTTATTAAATGGTTCGTTTTTTTCGAAAAGAAGGTTCAGTAGGTTTTTATTATCATTCGGCAGATAAAGTAATTTAATCAGTTCTAAATCAGTTTTGCTTAATTGATATTGCAGCTCGTTTCTAAAATCCAAACTTCTAAATCCTTGTTTGCTTTCGTTAAAAAATAAATCGGGAAGACCAGCGACCAAACAGTAATAGTTTTTTTTCGACATACAGAATTTTAATGTGTTTTGCAATAACATTAGTATCCCATTTTAACATGGTTTACTTAAGCTATTTTTATTATGGTTTTATCATCTGTTTTAAAGATGCGACGTTTGTATAATTTTTTTAATAATCCTAAATTCCCCGTATTGTTAGCTTGGGTCAAAAAGCAGTTTTTTTGTTCTATCTTTAATATATCCCTTAAAATAATTTTCAAAGTCTTTGTCGGAAAAACTAATGACGTAACTGCCATCTTTTGACCCGATTTTGAAACCATCAGTAGTTTTAGCATCGAACTGAATGTCAATCCCTTGATTTAATACTTTAATTGCTTTGGATTCAAAAAAATCAAAAAATTCTTTTTCATCTTTTTCAGGAAGCAGAATAGACAAATTAAACTCCTCTGGTTTCTGAGGATTCCAATTTTGAATTACAGTTTGAATTATGTTTTTCACAAATTCAATATCTTTAAACGCTTCTTTTACCGGAGGTTCAACTTGAGCTACTATTACCAGATTTGCAATCTGTTGTTTAAGTTTGCTCATAAATTGCCGGGCAGCGAGTTGTATTTCCGATTCGGTATTCTTTTTAAATTCTGCCGCCTGGATTTTTGCCTGATCAAGAATTTCCAATTCCTGCTTTTTTGCCGTGCTAATTATCTCGGCAGCTTCTACTTTGGCATTGGTAATAATCTGAGTTGCCTCAACTTTTGCTCTGACAATTCCTTCATCATATATTTTTTCGGTTAGCTCAAGAATTTTATTTGTCATGGTATTGTTATTAGTAATTCTATTTTCACTTGTCAATTTTTAATTTATTTAAGAGGATCAAAAAAGGCATAAATATACAGTTTTTTTTAATAGTTAACTGTGAATACAGGCCTTTTGCACCCATGTACAATTTCAGAAACAAATTTGCCAATTCTATTTCCAGAGAAAATTGGTTCCTGGTGGGTGCGGATAATTACCAATTCAGGTTTTTCTTCTTCTATGTACTCCAAAATAGCTTTATGCTTTTCCTTTTTATGAACTTTAAGGATTTTTACATCGCATTCTATCCCTTGATCCCAAAGTTGGTGTTTAATTTTTTCTGCATTTTTAAAGGCAAGGCTTTTGACCTCGTTAATATTGACATTGAGTGCAGATACAATCTGGATCTTTGAATTAAACTTTTTCGCAAATAAAGTAGCCCATAAAAGCCGTTTTTTAGTAGATTGTGAGATGTCAATCGGAATTATTATTTTTTTAATTTCACGTACCGGAAAGTCTTTGTTAACTGTTAATACCGGGCAATGTGACTGGCTAATAAATTTATCAATTTTAATCCAGTGCAATGCACCTTTAAAACTACTTTTACTTTTATCAACTATAATAAAATCGTAACCCCCTCTTTTTGATTCATTAATTAAAGTTGATACAACATCTCCGCTCTTAAAATTTAAAATTATGTTTTTAGGAATTTCTTCCTGAATGACGTATTTAATAAAATCTTTTAAATTTTGTTTCGCTACATTTATTAGGTTTTCCATTTTTTTTGCCTGAAATTTTTGGAAAAGAAGGGAGGGAACTCTAATAACATTTAAAACAAATATTCTCATCCCGAGAGTTTGCTGAAAATATAACGCCTCCTTTAATACTAATTCTCCTTCTTTGCTTGGAGGGATAAATGCCAGAATACTATTTAACCCGTTTTTCATATTTCAAAAATTTGTTGGCAAAATCTTAACTTTAATTTTAGAGTCGTTTAGCAAATAGGTTACTTTTTCTTTGGCTTTCAGACTATATCCATGCATATTAATTAATTCATTAATCATTGATGTCATTTCCCGATATATTTAGATGTTCAATACGATCTTTACTTGCATATTTAAATGAATCCCAAGTAGTATTAAACATAGACTTATTATGTAATACTACACTTAGTACCGGCTTGGGCGAACTATGTATAATCTCTTTTGCAAATTTTCCCAAATGGTTGTGTGATGCAATAAATTCTTCATGTGTAAGGATCATAATCAGGTCAGCATTTCCCTGGTCGGCAAATGTTAACAGAGCTTCATGCATTTTATTAGGTGCCGATTTAAGAATTTCCAAATCACACTCAATCCCTATTTTGGTTATCCAGTTTTTAATTAAATTGGATCTTTTATATGTTAAACTTTTTTCCACGTTGATATGTAGGTTAACAATGGAAACAATTTTTATTTTGGCGTTTAGTTTAATCGAAATTGCAGCTGCCCAAAGTACCACATTCTTACACTTTTGTGTAACATCAATGGGTACCAGTATTTCCTTAATTCCTGTCTTTGTCCATTTTTCATGGATTATCATAACCGGGCATTCTGCATCAGAAACAACCTTTTCCAAATCAATTTTAAGCTTATTTAGTAAACTTTTTATTTTACTGAATTCCTTAATAATTATTAAATCAAATTTTTGGGTTCTCTGCAATTTAAGTATTTCAGTCACAAGTTCACCAGTTACAATTTCCAGGCAAATAAAATCTGGTATCTCATTATTAAAAAAATTATTGGCACAATGAGTCAATTTTGAAAAGGCATCCTTTTTAATTTTCAACCGATTCGATTTCTTTGGTTGAATTATTTTTGTGTAGTGGTTGGCCAATAAAAATAGAAGATAAAAAAGGAAGAAATATTTTATTAAAAATTGCTTGTGAAAACAAGAATATTGATATGATAATATTACTT
>JABMQB010000851.1 GCA_013203525.1 Mariniphaga sp. | reverse complement strand
CCCGACCTTGGCAAGGTCGTGCTCTACCAACTGAGCTATTCTCGCATTTATATTTATTCCCGTAGCCTCAAGGGCTTTTAGAATCTATGTATTAGAACATTTTATTTTTAAGGCGATGCAAATATATACCAAATTTCCCGTTCTCCAAAACTTTTAAAAATGAAATTAAAAGCAGTTATTTTAATCCTGTAAGTTTTTTAATTTCATTCAGAATATTTAATGCTTCGATAGGAGTAAGGTTATTGATATCCAGATTCATAATTTCATCTCTGATTTGTTTTAAAACCGGGTCATCTAATTGAAAAATACTTAGTTGCATGCCTTCCCGGGTTTCACTTATCTCTTCCAGTGGTTTCGAAAGGCTATCCTTTTGATGTGTGTTTTCCAATTGTTTTAAAATTTCTTCGGCACGTTTAACAACTGATTTTGGCATCCCCGCCATTCCGGCAACATGAATCCCAAAGCTATGGTTGCTTCCGCCACGAACCAATTTCCTAAGGAAAATAACTTTATTGCCAACTTCCTTAATAGTTACGTTGAAGTTTTTAACTCGTGAGAATGAATTTTCCATTTCATTCAACTCGTGATAATGGGTTGCAAAAAGAGTTTTGGCTTTTGCTTTAGGATGTTCATGCAAATACTCAACAATCGACCAGGCTATTGAAATACCATCATATGTTGATGTTCCACGCCCCAATTCATCAAGCAGGATAAGACTCCGGTTTGAAACATTATTCAGGATGCTTGCCGCCTCATTCATTTCAACCATAAAGGTTGATTCTCCTGATGAAATATTATCGGATGCACCAACACGGGTAAATATTTTATCAACCAACCCAATTTTCGACGATTCTGCAGGAACAAAACACCCCATTTGAGCTAACAGCACGATTAATGCTGTTTGGCGTAATAAAGCAGATTTACCAGCCATATTGGGTCCGGTAATAATTATTACTTGTTGATCGTCTTGATTTAGTAAAACATTGTTTGCAATATACGAATCGCCAATAGGCAATTGATGTTCGATAACCGGATGCCTTCCATTTTTTATGTCAATTACTAATGAATCATTAATTTCGGGCCTGGAATAATTGTACTCAGTTGAACAAGTGGCAAACGAAAGCAAGCAATCGATTTTTGCGAGGATGGTTGCATTTAACTGAATGGCATTGATATATTCTGATAGTGCAAAAATCAGCTCGCCATATATTTTAGTTTCTAAAGCAAGAATTTTTTCTTCAGCACCCAGAATTTTTGATTCATATTCTTTTAGTTCTTCGGTAATATAACGCTCTGCACTAACAAGTGTCTGTTTCCTCATCCATTCTTCCGGAACCTTGTCTTTATGGGTATTCCTGACTTCAATATAATACCCGAAAACATTATTAAAACCAATTTTTAAGGAAGGAATTTCATGTGCTTTACTTTCCCTCTCCTGAATTTTTATAAGATAATCTTTGCTGTTATATGAAAGTTCTTTTAATTCATCCAATTCTGCTGAAACACCCTTGTTTATAGCGTTTCCTTTATTAAGGTTTACGGGTGGATCAGGGATAATTTCAGATTGAATTTTTTCCCTTATCTGTTCACATGGATTAAGTTGCTCTGAAAATCTTATTAATGTAACGTTTTCCGATTTTGCACAAATTTCTTTGATAGGCACAATGGCATTCAGGGCATTTTTTACCTGAACTATTTCACGAGGGTTGATTCTCCCGGTTGCTATTTTAGAAACAAGACGCTCAAGGTCGCCAATCAATCTGATATTACTTTCAAGATTCTCTTTTATTTCAGAATTTGAAATAAAATATTCAACTGTATTTAACCTTTCATTAATTGGATTTATTTCTTTTAAAGGAAGGGCAATCCATCTTTTCATCAACCTTGAACCCATCGGAGAAATGGATTTATCAATTACCCCTAGCAGGGTTTTGGCTCCCTCGTTTATTGAATTAAATAGTTCCAGGTTACGGATTGTAAACCGGTCGAGCCAAACGTATTTATCTTCCTCAATTCGTGAAAGCCCTAAAATATGTTGTACCCGGCTATGTTCTGTGAGGTCGAGATAATGCATAATTGCACCGGAAGCTATTATTGCCAAAGGTAATTGGCTGATTCCAAATCCTTTTAATGAAGTGGTTTCAAAATGGCGTGTTAACCTGTCGAAAGCTGTTTCTTCTGTATAAACCCAATCATCAAGGTTATAAGTATAAAACTTTGGGCCAAATATTTCAGCAAACTCTTTTCCTCTTCCTCGTTGAAAAAGAACTTCTTTTGGGGCAAATGAACTTAATAGTTTATCTATATATTCAAAACTTCCCTGTGCTGTAAGAAATTCTCCTGTTGAAATATCAAGAAAAGCCACTCCAGCCTGGTTTTTATCGAAATGAACTGATGCTAAAAAATTGTTTTCCCTGTTTTCTAGAATATTATCATTGGTTGAAACTCCCGGAGTAACCAGCTCGGTAATCCCTCTTTTTACAATTTTTTTAGTGAGTTTTGGATCTTCAAGTTGTTCGCAAATGGCGACTCTTTGGCCTGCTCTAACAAGTTTTGGCAAATAAGTATCAAGAGCATGATGAGGAAACCCGGCCAATTCAACATAACTGGCTGCACCGTTTGCTCTGCGGGTTAAAGTAATACCTACAATTTCAGCTGTTTTTATGGCATCTTCACCAAAAGTTTCATAAAAATCGCCAACCCTGAATAGAAGTACTGCATCAGGATGTTTTGCTTTGATGTTGTAATATTGTTTCATCAAAGGAGTTTCGGCGTATTTTTTTTTAATTTCTGCCATAAATAATTAAACAAAGATAAAAGATTGAAAGGCTGAACTAAACATCCTGTTCAATTCTATAAGATTTTTTTATCAACATTTGACAAAAAAAAAGAGCCTCAATTGAGACTCCATAAATATACTTGCAAAATTTTTAATGCCAAACACCAATAATTGCCCCCATAAGAATATAAACAACAAGGTTATATCCAACATTGATAAAAAACAAACCAAGAGGTTTCTTTTCGTATAAAACATCGTTTAACCTGTTTGTTGCAATCCAAAATACTGCAATCATAAATCCGGCAAAAATTCCGAAATGTAGAGTAGAATCAGCTCCAAGAAACATTGCTAATGCAAAAGCTGCCAGTACAGTAGCAATATAATTGGTAAGCATTAATACAGGCATTGGCAACCAATCGCCTTCTTTCATAGTTTCTTCAGTAAATCCATGCAGCCTCATCCAGGCTTTACCAAAAAGAGGTCCATACCAAAGCCAGCCAACAATAAACGAACAAAGTGCAGCAACCAGTACTGCGAGGTAATTTATACTACCTAAAATTACTCCAAATTCCATGACATTTTAATTAAGTTTTTACTCCAATTCTTATTTAGACTGCATTAATATACAGCTTTTCAATAGTTTTTTCCAATATTTGCAGAATTATTTTTATCAAATATTGAATATATGAGTTGCGATGGATGCACTTTTAAAATAGATAATTCACGTCCGGCAATGCTGGATACATACGATTGGTTGAATGATTTACCTGATACAACTGATATTTCGGATATGGTGGAGGTCAGGTTTAAATCTACCCGGAAAGAATATTTCAAAAATACGGAAACTCTTGATTTAAAAAGGGGCGATACGGTTGTTGTTGCTACTTCGCCGGGGCACGATGTAGGAGTTATTACTTTAACCGGTTACCTGGCAGAGAAACAGTTTAACCTTAAAATAAAAAATAAGGAACGATACGTTTTACAAACAATTTACCGGAAAGCCAATAAAGGCGATTTGGAAAATTGGGAAAAAGCAAAGAACCTTGAAAAACCAACAATGATAAGGGCACGCCAAATTGCTGCCAGCCTGAATTTAAATATGAAAATTGGAGATGTAGAATACAGGGGTGATAGCGGAAAAGCAATATTCTATTACATTGCCGATGGAAGAGTTGATTTTAGGGAGTTAATAAAACATTACGCCAGTGAATTCAGGATTCGTGTAGAGATGAAACAGATTGGTGCCAGGCAGGAAGCCGGAAGAGTAGGAGGTATTGGCTCGTGTGGGCGTGAACTATGTTGTTCAAGCTGGAGGACGGATTTTACTTCTATTTCAACAGATTCTATTATAAAACAAGGCTTGTCGCCTTCGGCAAGTAAAATGGCCGGTGCGTGTGGAAAACTTAAGTGTTGCCTTATGTATGAAATTGATGCTTATATGGAAGCTGGCGAAGACTTTCCTAAAGAACTTTTAAGCCTCAATACCTCAAAAGGATTAGCCAAGCCAATAAAAACCGATTACCTGGCAAAAAAGATATGGTACACAATTACCACAAACGCCCGGGTGCAAACATTTGAATTAAGTACAACGGAAGTAAAAGATATTATTCAGCAAAATAAAAAAGGAATTAAACCCGATTTGTTTAATGAAAAGGTTGAAGTTGAAGGATTGGCTGATTCGAATATAAATGAAGATTCAATTGACAGGTTTGATAAACCGCTTAGTAAACAGAAGGTTTTCCATAAAAAAAACAGGAATAGCAATCGGAATCGCAACCCGCACAATAAGCCGGTTTCCAGAAAATAATGTTTTTATTTTTTTCGGATGATTGTTATACCGTCACGAATTGGGAGTATTACTTTTTCAACCCTTGAATCGTTTCGGATCAATTCATTGAATTGTTTAATACCTTGTGTAAAATAGTCATTTGGATCAATGGGCTGAATTACTTTTCCATCCCATAAAGTATTATCTGCAATGATATATCCTCCTGAAGGCACTTTATCAAAAACCAGCTTATAATAGCTGCAATAATCTTTTTTATCGGCATCGAGGAATACCAAATCAAACGATTCCTTTATTTCAGGTATTAGTATTTTTGCATCTCCTATAAGTTGTACCACTGAATTTTTAATTCCTGCTTTTTCAAAATATCGGGATGCAAAATGTTCCAGTTCATCTTCAACTTCAATGGTGTAAATGTGGCCTCCTTCAACTAATCCTTTAGCCAGGCAAATGGCTGAATAACCGGTAAAAGTTCCAACTTCCAGTATATTTTGCGGGCGGATCATTTTAGATAGCATGGTTAAAATAAGCCCTTGTATATGCCCGGAAATCATTCTGGGATGAACCGCTTTTAAATTAGTTTCGCGAGTTAATTCCTGTAGCACAGGATCTTCATTGTCAATGTTTTGAAGGATATAATTTTCTATTTCAGGATTGTTTTCCATATCTAATAAAAAACCAGCTGGCTTAATTGTTTTGGATCGAGAATAATATTAGCAACTTCGAGCATATCTGATGCCGTAACAGCTTCTATTTTTTCAAACACTTTCGACATGGGATCAACCTTGCCAAAAAGCATGTAACTTCTGCCAATGGTCAGCATCAACTCTTCGTGATTATCGGTGGCGATTGCCAGTTGCCCGATTAATTGTTTTTTTGCTTTGCTTAATTGAATAATCCCGAGGCTTGAATCACGAAGGTTTTTAAATTCTTTATGAGCAATTTTTAAAGCTTTTTCAAGGTTTTCTTTTTCGGTTCCAAAATAGACATTAAAAATTCCGGTATCGGTATATGAAGAATAACTCGATTCTACATTGTATGCCATTCCTCTACGTTCGCGCAATGCAAGGTTTAATCTGGAATTTAAAGCTTGCCCACCCAAAAGGTTATTAAGCAATACCAATGTTATTCGATGAGGGTTGTGGTTATCAAAAGCAATATTGCCTAAAATACAATGTGCCTGAAATGTTTCTAAGGTTTTAACTTTATTTCCTGGCACGTAATTCTCGAATTTAATTCGTTCTGATGTTCTTATTTTGGAAACTGCATCGCCAAAATATCTTTCGGCCAGATTTATCAGTTTTTGAAAAGGAATATTTCCTACTGAACTTATAATTATCTGATTGGTGTTATAATTCTTTGATATAAATGAAAGAATTTTCTTTTTATCAAATGATTTAAGGGTTTTTGGAGTTCCCAATATGTTTCGGGCTATTGGATGCCCATCATAAATAAGTTCTTCAAATTCATCAAAAATTAATTCAGCGGGTGAATCTTTAAAAGAGTTGATTTCTTCCATCACTACCTCTTTTTCGCGTTCAAGCTCTTTTTCGGGGAAAACACTGTTAAAAAGTATGTCGCTTAAT